>NZ_JAIWOI010000170.1 GCF_020217005.1 Rheinheimera sp.
TACAACGCCGTTTTACTCAGCCGCTCTACAGCCTGTTAGCTCTGGTACAAAAAGTATCGAAGGAAAAAGACTATCAAATCCGCGTGCCAGCGATGGAAATCACTGAATTCCATAATCTGGGCCGGGCTATCAATACTATGCTGGACAGAACAGAGCAGCAAATCACCAAATTGCGTAGCGCTGAAAGTGAAATTCGTCAGTTAAACCAGGATCTGGAACAAAAAATTAACGACAGAACACTGGCTCTGAAAACCTCAAATCAGGATTTACTCAATACCCTATCAACCCTGCACCAGTATCAGAATCAAATTGTTGAAACAGAAAAAATGGCCAGTTTGGGTCAGATGGTCGCGGGTGTTGCCCATGAAGTAAACACTCCTATAGGGCTTGGCGTGACAGCTTCTACTTTAATGCAGGACAAACTGGCTGAAATACAAAAAGCTTTTGACGATAAGAAGTTAACCTCAAACCAATTGGCAAAGTTTTTGAGCGACAGTTCAGAGAATCTAGGCATTATTTATCGCAATTTAGAGCGGGCTGCCAATCTAATCCGCAGCTTCAAGCAGGTTGCGGTGGACCAGTCTAATGACAACAGAAGATACTTCAATATGCACCAGTTACTGACTGAAGTGCTGTTGTCGCTGCGGCCTAACCTGAAAAAAACCCAACATCAGGTGATATTGCACTGTGATGAGAATCTTGAATTAGAAAGTAAACCAGGCCCAATCAGCCAGATTTTGATCAACCTGATTATGAACAGTCTGATCCACGCTTTTGAACATACTGAACACGGCATCATGACCATAACCGTCACGCTAGCCAGCAGCCGCTGTTATTTGCATTACAAAGACAACGGGTCAGGTGTACCCGAGAATATTAAAAAACGGATCTTCGACCCTTTTGTCACGACAAAAAGAGGAGAAGGTGGTAGTGGCTTAGGTATGCATTTGGTTTATAACTTAGTGACTCAGGCTTTAAACGGCAAAATCCAGTTGGAAAGCTCTTTAGGCCAGGGTATTGATATCCAAATCGATTTCCCCGTAATACCTAAATAAGTTAAAAGATTGAACAATAAGATGTTTTTCAACAACTTACATTAGCCAACACTAATTGTTAACAAATCCACTTGTTAACAAAATCTGCGGTCTATATAATTGCTCAGACAATGACCACAAGTCACAATCATTCTAAAAATATATAAATCAAATACTTAATTACGTTCACATAAGGTTTAAGCATAATGCAGACCCCTGTTATTCTGATTGTTGAAGATGAAGAAGTAACACGACTGAATCTGGTCAGCCTGTTTGAAGGCGAAGGCTATGATGTAGTTGAAGCAGTGAATGGTGAAGAAATGAACCAGAAACTTGCAGAACACAAAGTCAATCTGATTGTTATGGATATCAATCTGCCTGGTAAAAACGGTCTGATACTGGCACGTGAATTACGCCAGAAAGAAAACGTGGGTCTGATTTTTCTGACCGGACGTGACAGTGAAGTCGATCGCATTTTAGGGCTGGAAATCGGTGCTGATGATTACCTGACCAAACCTTTTAACCCACGTGAGCTCACCATTCGTGCCCGTAACCTGTTAAACCGCACTGTGTCTCAACCTGTAGTGGAAGAACATAAAAGTGTAGTGAAGTTTAATGGTTGGATATTGGATGAAAACAGCCGCAACCTGACGTCGCCGGAAGGCGTGTCACGCCGTTTGCCTAAAGGTGAATACCGTGCCTTACGTTTAATGTTGGACAGCCCAGGTAAAATTTTCACCCGTGAGCAACTGATCCGCCATATGACAGGTCGTGAGCTCAGAGCAAATGACAGAACAGTGGATGTCACTATTCGCCGCATCCGTAAACATTTTGAGTCTGACGTTGATAGTCCAGAGTTAATCAGCACCATTCATGGTGAAGGCTACCGCTTCGTTGGTAAACTGGAAAAATAATACTGTAGGGGCGGGTCTTGTAACCGCCCGTCTAATGATACCGCGACGGGCCGGGGCAAGCCCAGCCCCTACAAACTGCCCTTCTATAATTACGATAGGATGCTGACGGCTTAGACCCAGGCTTCAATATATTCCTCAAGAGCGGCCAGGTGCCGTTCTATTGTTATATGGAAATTGATTAACTGTTTTTCCATGCCCTGCAACTCAACGGTTTGCTCCATTAATTTTGCCTGATGCTGCACCCACAATAAACCAACAGAGGCGGCGGCGCCCTTTAGCTTGTGTGCGGCTTCCTGAAATTCAGTACTCTCCTGCTGCACTGCAGCCTCCATCATTTTATTGATATAGCCAGGCAACAACTGCACAAATAACTGCACGCTGCGTAACATAGTGGTTTTACCCAAAGACTGAAGATAATCATCCAGTGTTTGTTGATCTAGAATTTGCTGATCATGGGCTTCTCCGGCCGCAATTTCTTTAGGCGCGGGCGCACCAAACAACTGATGTAAAATTTGATCCAGTTTATTGGTGTTAATAGGTTTGGCCAGAGCACCGTCCACCCTGACATCGTTGAGTTGCTGCTCAGCTTTTCGCACATTAGCGCTCAATACAACTACAGGTAATCTGGCTAATGAAGGCTCGGCCCGTATAAAACGCGCAACCTGATCGCCGGACATATCTGGCAATTGCATATCTAAAAGCACCAGATCTATATCGTCTTCAGTTTCAAGCAAAGCTAAAGCGTCCTCACCTGTTTCAGCCAGTACAACCTGATGGCCACGCTGTTCCAACAGATTGGTCGCTATCTCAGCATTTAATGGCACATCTTCAACTAACAGTATAGTTAAGGCCGGGTATTGAGCAGTTGGCACAGTAGCCGGAGCAGTGGTCAGTTCTGCAGGCAAAGCAATAGTAAAAGTACTGCCTTTGCCTACAGTACTTTCCAGCCTGATATAACCTGACATAGCTTCAGCCAGGGCTCTGGATACTGACAACCCTATACCAGAACCCACTATGCTCAAACGCCTGCCGTCGCTGGATTTATAGTACATGTCAAAGATGCGTTGTTGCTCAGATTCGACTATACCTATGCCAGTATCTGTCACACTAAAACATAACTCTGCCGGATTTTCAGTGCTGATTGAAACTCTAAGCTGCACTGAACCACGGGCTGTAAATTTCACCGCATTATTAATCAGGTTCCATAACACTTGCCGAACCCGGGTTGGGTCCAGCCGGACATAAAGTTGATGAGGAACCGGATCTGGTTTAATAAAATCCAGGCCCTTTTGTTGGCAAATTAAATGGGCAAAATTACAGATATCATGCACAAACTCACAGAGCTGGACTGACTGATAGACAATGTCTAAATCCTGTCGATCAATTTTATCTAAATCGATAATATCGTTAAAAATATTACCTAAGGTCTCAGCACTGCTGAAGATGGTATTGCTCCAGCTGCGCTGCTCCGTTGATAAAGGGCTTTCCAGGAGACGTCGGGTTAAACCTACAATGCCGTTTAATGGCGTACGCAGTTCATGGCTTAAAGTGGCAATGAACTTACCTTTATCCTGATAAGCTTTTTCCAGCGCCTGTTCAGCGAGTTTACGTGAGGTAATATCCCGGCCAAACCCAAGTAAGCCTATATAGCGGCCCTGTTTATCAAAAAAAGGGACCTTACGCATTTCAAACCATAACATGCGGCCATCCGGGGTTTGGTAATCCACGTCCAACGTCAGTTCTACCCTGCTGGTTGAGATCTCTTGATCCGTCAAAATGGCGATAGGCGTAGATTCAGCATCATAAAGCTCGGCTGGATAATGGCCGATTAGCTCCTTAGCTGATTTCCCCATGATCACTTCAAACATCTTATTGCAGCTGACAAAACGGCCAGTTTCATCGCGGTAGTAGAATAAATCCGGTGAGCTGTCGACTATAGAGCGGATTAATAAACTTTGTTCTTCCAGTTCCTGTTGTGTTTTGCGCCGCTCTGTTATTTCGCGACGCAATTCATCAACAGCACGGCGTTTGGCCTGAAAGGCTTTTTTCCTTTCTTCAATTTCAAAGTTCAGTTGGCGAATAGTTTCCTGCATATTCTGATTTAGCAGCTTCTCCTGCCGTATTGAATCCTGTAAATAAAACAGGGCTTCGTCCAAATGGCGGATTAAATAAAAGCTGCACAGTAAAAAAACCGGTGTTATTGAGGCTGAAAACAGTAAGGCCCCCAGTACCATGGACCAAAGCACCATATCGTGCAGCAGCAGGCTGTATAAGCCGCTAATAACACCTGTCAGCGCCTGTAATAAGATAAAACAGAGGCAAAAACACTGTAACCAGCCCCATTGCTTCAGGAATCCGGCTAAACGCCGGACTAACGGGTGAACACTTTGCTGCATTATCTGCCTTTAAGGGTCAATACCTTACAACCTGGGGAAAAACCCTTTATTTTGTTGCTTTTAGTAAGGCAAGTCTGCCAGATCCTGCTGCTTTTTGTCCTGCTAATTTTTGTAATGCAGCAAATCAAAATAGGAAAAAGGCCGTTGATCAGGACATTTTTTAACCAACCATCGCTATTTACGTAGAAGATTGATTGACAGAACACAGCTGAGCGGTTAAATCTAAGCAAGACCTATGTTTGAAGATCTATGACGTAATATGCTGAAAAAAGCGGTATCGCTCTCTACATATTACTACTCGTCCTACTACCTGTCGGAGTGGTTTAACGAGTAGCCAAACCACCAGCTCGCTGCTGGACGTTTTGCTATTTGAAATCTAACCACTATAACTAACAGCCTGCTGAAAATAACTCTGCAACCCGTTTGACAGAGCAGACAGAGCTGTATTGAAGCAACAGGTAATTAAAAATGTTTAAACCATCCATGCTCTCGCTGGCCGTTGCGGCTTGCTGCTTTTCTGTGTCCGCTCAAACTGAAACAACAACAGACACTACACAAATAGAAAAAATCGAAGTCACAGGATCCCGCCTTAAGGGCGTTGATTTGGAGGGAGTTCAACCGCTGGTAGTGATCAACAGTGAAGACATCAAGAAGTCTGGCGCCAACACTATTTTTGACCTGCTCAAGGACGTTGGCCAACTAAGAGGTGGTGAAGGTACTTTTTCAACCACAGAAAGCGGCGCAACTTCCACTTCAACTCCGGCAGGTCAGGCAGCTGCGTCGTTACGAGGCTTAGGTCCGGCTTCTACTCTGACGCTGATTAATGGCCGTCGTGTCGCCGCCAGCTCTTTTGCTGCCGGTACTCAGAACTTTGTAGATGTAAACAGTATTCCTTTAGCCGCCATTGAACGTATTGAAGTATTAGCCACAGGCGCTTCGGCCATTTATGGGGCAGATGCAGTTGCTGGCGTTATTAACTACATACTGAAAAAAGACTACCAGGGTGCAGAGCTAAATGTTTCTTATGGCGACAGTATGGCGTCCAGTGATGAAGGACGCCGCAACCTGAACTTAGTGATAGGCCAACAAGTAGCAGGTGGCCAATTGACTCTGTTTGCTGATTATTTTGATCGTAATGCCTTTAGCGCTCAGGACAGAGATTTTACCCGTTCGCCTTTATTACAAAGCTCATACTCTTACCTACCGAAAAATACTCCCAATATTTATTTCAACTCCGTAGTGTCCGGCAATGAGCTGGCAACTCCGGGTTGTAATACAGCCTTGGTGACCACTGAATTTGGTGAAGAGATTTGCCCTTACTACCCTAACCAGGATGACCAACTGAACTCTGACCTGGAAAGTTACTCTACCGGGGCTATTTTCCAGAAAGATTTTGCTGATATTAGCTGGAATACGGATGTCTTTTTCAGCAATACCAAATCTGTCGCAATCTCCAGCCCTGCACCTATTAACCAATTGGATGATAGCGAAGGACCTTATGTCGACGAAAGTGCCTTAGCTATTTTTGGCCCTGAGCTTCGCAACGAATTGCTGGATCAACTCTATATAGACCCATTTGATACTGCGGCAGGACGGGAGCTCTATGGATTTGCTTTTGATGCCCGCTTTGGAACTCCGCGTACAATAGAAGTAGACACTGATGCATTCCGCCTGGTCAGTGCTTTGTCCGGTTCCATAGGGGATTGGGGTTGGGAATCTGCAGTAATTTATTCTGAATCAAAATCTGACCAGGTTGCCACTGCGGGTATTTATAACAGGTATAAATACCATGCTGCTTTGGCTGGCGAGCTGTGTTCTGACGGAACTATAGCCAGCTACAATGCTGACAATGATAGCCTAAATTGCAGCAGTGGCTCTCTAGGCGCCATGTATAACCCGTTTTTACAAAATGATAGCAATAACGATGCTTTGTTGGCTCTCGCGCAAGAGATGCCAAATCGGAGAGGGAAAAGCACAGTCATAGGCTGGGATGCCCGCTTTAACGGCGATTTAATAGCGTTTAATGGCGGCATGATTAGCTCTGCATTTGGTCTGGAAATCCGTAAAGAAAAAATCACCGACACCCCTTCAGATAATGCAGTAGCACGAGCCGAAAATGGTTATCTGGTTGACGTATTTGGTTTTGGTTCCAGTTTATCTGCTGCAGAACGCACTCAATGGGCAGCATTTTCTGAATTTAACCTGCCGCTGGCGAACGCTTTAGATATGCAATTGGCTGCGCGTTATGATCATTTTGATGATTTTGGCAGTACATTTAACCCCAAAATTGGCTTTAGCTACCGCCCGGTAGAAGAACTGATCGTCAGAGCCTCCTATGCCACGTCCTTCCGCGCCCCTTCGTTAACTCAGGCAGGTGTAAAACTCAGAACTACCACAGCCACCTTTGACTGTAGCGCCAATAAGGCTGTTGCCGATTTGTTCTGCGAAGGTTTTGGCGATGAGCGCAGCAATAATGTGCTGGAGTTAGGTAATCCGAAACTAAAGGCCGAAGAGTCAAACTCTGTTAGTTTAGGTTTTGCACTGAGTATGTCAGAGGAGAGTACCTTAACTTTGGATTATTGGCGTTTCGAGCATGAAAATCTGGTTGATACCAATATGACAGGTGTTCTTGCCCGGGCGATCAACGATGCATCTTTGCGTCATTGTGGTTTAGTACCTGCCGGAGCCCAGGGTATTTCTTTTGATGAAGCCCTTTGTGACGTAACGGACAACGCAGGTCTGACTATTGAGCAAGATGGCGCTAATATGGCTGAAATACTGGACTCCTGGGTAGCTTACGATGATCCACGTTTTGCAGAGTTGCCTTTATTCCGTGACCATGTTTTGTTACTGGAAAATACCGGCGAGCAAACTGTCAGCGGCATAGATTTGGCATACGATCATAGATTTCAAACTGAATCAGGCACTTTTGGCCTGAGTCTGGATGCCACCCATTATTTATCTTTTGAACGCAACAAAGCAGGTTCTGATGAAATTGAAGAGCTCATAGGTACCTGGCGCTATCCTGAGACAGTCGCAGCCTTGCGCTTTAGCTGGTCTAAAGGCAACTTCTTCAGCAGCCTGGCAGCGAACTACACAGACTCTTACGAAGATGATATTGAGGGTCTGCGTGGTCGTGAGCTGGATGAGTTACAGGATTTGGGACAATTAAATCAGGATGGCAGCCGTCAGGTCTCTTCATGGACGACCTGGCGAATGAATATAGGTTATGATTTTGCCAAAACCACCGTCAGTTTTAATATTGATAACCTGTTCGATCGTGATCCTCCTGCTGCATATGGTTCGAGCCGCGGCTTTGATTCGATTAACCATGACGCTTTGGGTCGCAGTTTCAGAATTGCACTCAGCCATAAGTTCTGATGCCTGAATAAAAACCATGGCGACAAAAGAAACGCCATAGATGGCAGCACATAGTATAAGCCGGGTTTCATACCCGGCTGCATTTAACAGGTACATTTAATGCAAGTTACAACTAAAAAACCGGTCAGTATGCCGGACGCTTTTGTCATACTTTTTTTTGTGATGATAGCTGCAGCTATTGCATCTCATCTTATTCCTGCAGGTTACTTTGAGCTCTTGCCTGAAACTGTTAATGCCGCCGGCGAAACAGTCAAAGCCCGTATTGACCCCAACAGTTTTCAACTTGCAGCTGAACAAAACAAAGCTGTGCCTTTGTTTGGTGAAGGCGGTCAGGTTGGCTTTTTAAACTATGCCTTTGAAGGCATGGTTTCAGGCGACAAAATGGGTGCAGCTATAGGTGTTATTGCCTTTATTCTACTCACAGGTGGCGCCTTTGGCATCATCATGAAAACCGGTGCTGTCAATAACGGCATACTGGCCTTAATCGCAAAAACCAAAGATATAGATTTTTTGTTTATCCCTTTGATGTTTCTTCTATTTTCTCTGGGTGGTGCAGTTTTTGGTATGGGTGAAGAGGCTATAGCTTTCTGCATTGTGCTGCTGCCTTTAATGCTGGCATTAGGTTATGACGCTATCACTACTGTGCTGGTGACTTATATTGCAACCCAAATTGGTTTTGCTACCTCCTGGATGAATCCTTTTAGCGTTGCCATAGCTCAGGGTATTGCTGGTTTACCCTTAATGTCAGGAGCTGACTACCGCATTGTACTGTGGGTGGTTTTTACCTTGTTTGGCATAGTTTTCACCATGAGATACGCAGCGAAAATTAAAAAGAATCCACAGCTTTCCGTTAGTTTTGCTTCGGATCAAAAATTACGTGCACAACAACAGGACCAACAAAGTAGTCATTTTGGCAAATTAGATGCTGCTATTTTATTACTTTTTGTTGCTGGTATTGTCTGGGTGATTTGGGGCGTTATAGCCCGTGGTTACTATATTCCAGAAATTGCTACCCAGTTTTTTGCCTTAGGTGTAGCAACAGCTGTGGTCGCCATAGCCGGAAAACGCATGAGTGTGAATGAGTCGGCTGATGCATTTAAACAAGGCGCAGCTGAGTTATTGCCTGCCGCTATGATAGTAGGCATGGCCAAAGGCATTGTGCTGTTGTTAGGTGGCGACCAGGCAACTGAACCTTCGGTCCTTAATACAGTATTGCATTACGCAGGAAGCAGTTTTGACGGTTTTTCATCCTATGTATCAGCCTGGTTTATGTTGATTTTCCAATCAGTATTTAATTTCTTTGTCACCTCAGGCTCAGGTCAGGCTGCATTGACTATGCCTTTGGTCGCTCCTTTGTCGGATTTAGTTGGCGTGTCCAGACAAATTGCTGTTTTGGCTTTTCAATTGGGAGATGGTTTAACCAATTGCATAGTACCAACTTCAGCTTCTTTAATCGGATGCCTGGGAGTCGTAAGAGTCGATTGGATGTTGTGGGCCAAGTTTGCCTGGCGCTTACAACTCTGGCTTTTTGCTTTAGCTAGCCTCGCCCTGTTAGTGGCTGTCGCTATTGGCTACCAATAAAAACTATAACTAAGGATATTCAATGAGCACTATTAAACTCTTTAAAAATGCCCATATTATTGGCCCGCAGGATTCAGGTGTAATGGATGTACTGGTCGCCGGTAGTCAAATTGCGGCTTTGGGACATCATTTAGAAACAGGTAACTCAAACTTACCTGTTGAAGTTTTTGATGCCAGTCAATGCTATTTAGTCCCTGGCTTTGTCGACTCCCTGGTGCATTTTATTGGTGGTGGCGGCGAAGGTGGTTTTGCCAGCAGAACCCCTGAAATGCAACTAACAAACGCAACATTAGGCGGAGTCACTACAGCCATTGGTGTATTAGGCACAGACGCGACCACCAGAACCTTAACTAACTTGCTGGCGAAAGCTCATGCGCTGGAGACCGAAGGTATCAGTACTTATTGCCACACTGGTTCCTATGAAATTCCATGCCGTACTTTGATGGGCAGTGTTACGGATGATCTGATCCTTATTGATAAATTCATCGGCGTTGGCGAAATTGCTATCAGTGATTTCCGCTCCTCTCAACCAACTATTGACGAAATCCGTAAAGTCGCTGCTGCAGCTAAAGTAGGTGGCATCTTGTCTGGTAAAGCCGGTGTGGTCAGTGTGCATGTGGGTAGCGGAGAGTCATTATTGCAGCCACTTTGGCAGGCTGTGGCTGGAACAGAGCTGAAACTATCGCAATTCTAC
>NZ_JAIWOI010000171.1 GCF_020217005.1 Rheinheimera sp.
CCTACTCATATCAACCGTAACGAGCAGTTGTTTCAGGCTGGTATTGAGTTTGCTAAAGCTGGAGGTGTTATTGATTTCACCACCAGCACTACAGCGTATGACTTACAGCATGGTGAAGTGGCTGCAGCTGAAGCTTTAGCCAGAGCGTTGCAGGCTGGTGTACCTGCGATGAACTTAACTTTAAGTTCAGATGGTAATGCCAGTTTACCTCTGTACAACGACAAAGGTGAGCTGGTTGGCCTTGAGGTTGGCAAAGTACAAAGCTTGTATCAGGTTGCCCGCCAGGCTGTACTTGAGTATCAGGTGCCTTTAGCTGACGCTGTCACAGCTATTACTGCTGCCCCTGCAGCTGTATTGGGTCTGAAACAAAAAGGCCATATAGCGGCAGGCTTGGATGCAGATTTGGTGCTATTGCATAAAAATGATTTAACTATAAGTGATGTCTTTGCCAAAGGCCGTCAGGTTGTTAAAGCAGGTAAAGCTCTGGTCAAAGGTACTTTCGAGTAGTGACTGGCGCCTTGTTCAGCGGCAATGCTGCTATTGGCTATTGCTTTGACGATCAACCAGATAGAAAGCGCCAGAGCAAATCAACTCTATACGGCCAACCCGCTAATCCTATTACTTTGGGAATAGCAGTATCGAAGAGTTGAATTTCAGAACCACAGTCCCAATTTAGCGAATATCCGACAATTTTAGTCGGGTATTCGCTTTTTTCGTTTAAGCTATTCGAAAAAAATCAGCATATATTGCACAGATTTTATACCGGCCCCGGCGGCAAAATATGGTATAAAGTGCGCCAAATTTTAAGTGGGGTCCTGTTGGACAGGACCCCAGCATTTGACGACATTGGAGTATTCATGCCGACCACTATGCCAGATGTAGCTAACCATTCATCCGCCACCACTGAAGGTGTTTTGGAATGGGTTGGCATGAGCCATATAGAACTGCCACTGATGTTTAGTGTTGCAGGCGAAGCACCTCGCCAGGTCAGCGCCCGAGTTGAAGCTTTTGTAAACTTAAAAGATCCAAAAGCCAAAGGCATTCATATGTCCCGGCTGTATTTGTTATTGGATCAGTTATCGACTGAATCCAGTTTAAGTTACTCGACCTTAAGTGAGCTGCTGCACGGCTTTATCAGCAGTCATGAAGATTTAAGTACCCACGCTTTTGTGAAGTTTGATTTTGAACTGCATTTGCGTCGCAAAGCCTTGATCACTGAAAAACAAGGCTGGAAAGCTTATCCTGTAACTATCACCGGCCAGTTAAAAGATGGCAAGTTAGGTGTGGAGATGAAGGTCAACGTGCCTTATTCATCCACTTGTCCTTGTTCAGCAGCTTTGGCTCGTCAGCTGATTCAGGAAGCTTTTGTGGCTAAATTTGCTGGTCACGCTCAGGTAAATACAGAACAGGTAAAAGACTGGTTGGGCACCACTCAGGGTATAGTGGCTACACCACACAGCCAGCGCTCTATCGCTGAAATAAAAGTCCAGTTAAACCACAAAGTGGCTGACTTCCCTGTAATTGCCTTAATTGACGCTATTGAAGATGCGCTGCAAACTCCGGTGCAAGCTGCAGTTAAACGCGCTGACGAGCAGGAGTTTGCCCGCTTAAACGGTCAGAACCTGATGTTCTGTGAAGATGCAGCCCGCCGTTTAAAACATGCCCTAAACCAATTGTCTGAATTTGACGATTTTTGGCTGCGGGTGAATCACTATGAATCACTGCATGCTCATGATGCTGTAGCAGTGACAGTCAAAGGTGTTTCAAACGGTTACCACGCATAAGTTGCGCATAAAAATATCGTTTAAATTACAAAAAAAGGTCGCAACAGCGGCCTTTTTTTTCGACATAATCGACTAAAAGCCACAAAAAAGCCTTATTTCTGTAATTTAATTACAAAACACCACTAAAACAGCCTTCGATAAAATAGTCAGTTAAATGCGCCAGACTGGTCTTGCAATTTCCGTCCAATCTGGGTATATCTAATCGTCTATTTATGGATAGACGTCTAAACGCCATAAAAACAACTATGCGGACCACCTAACTGACTGAAACAAGAGCTGTTGTTTTCTTTCAGGGATAAAAACGCCGATTATAAGAATAATAATTCATAAATTTAACATTTTTACCCACACGCAATTGATATTGCTGCGCGGCAACAACTGATAGAGCCTCATTTATACAGCCTGGCTGTGCAACTGAGGCATTAGAAGCTGGTTTACAAAGCAGCAGTTTCAGAAGCCAGGGGTATATTTATTTTACAGGACAGGTTGGAGGAAGAGTCATGGCGTTGTATCACCACAGTCAGGCAAGAGAGAACTGTGGCTTTGGTCTGATCGCTCATTTAGAAGGCGTCGCCAGCCACCGTATTGTGCGCACTGCGATTAGCGGTTTAGACCGTATGCAGCACAGAGGTGGAATTTCAGCGGATGGGAAAACAGGTGATGGTTGTGGCCTGTTAATGCAAAAACCCGACAGTTTTTTCCGAGCTATTGCAGAGGAAAAAGGCTGGGTTTTGGGCAAAAAGTATGGGGTGGGCATCTTCTTCTTCAGTCAGGATCCGGTGAAAGCTGAACTGGCTCGCGCTATCATTGAGCAGGAAATTACCCGTGAGACCCTGACTTTAGTCGGCTGGCGTGATATGCCAACCGACACGTCAGTGCTGGGTGATTTAGCACTCTCATCTATGCCTCAGATTAAGCAGGCTTTTGTCAGCGCCCAACCCGGCTGGAATGACCATGATTTAGAGCGTCGCCTTTATATGGTCAGACGCCGTATTGAAAAACAGCTGACCGACGATACGGATTTTTATATCCCAAGCTTTTCCTGTCTGGTCACCGTATTTAAAGGCCTGATGATGCCGGCAGATTTGCCGCGTTTTTATCTGGACTTAGCAGACGTTCGGATGGAAACCGCCATTTGCGTATTCCACCAACGCTTTTCGACTAACACTATGCCACGTTGGGCTTTAGCTCAGCCCTTCCGCTTTTTAGCGCACAACGGCGAAATTAATACCATTACAGGTAACAGACAATGGGCCCGCGCCCGTCAGTATAAGTTTGCTTCACCTTTGCTCCCTGACTTACCAACAGCTGCGCCTTTTGTCAGCCAGTCAGGTTCTGACTCCAGCTCTTTAGATAATATGCTGGAATTGCTGCTGGCCGGTGGTATGGATTTATTCCGTGCTATGCGTTTGCTGGTACCACCAGCATGGCAAGGCAACAAAGTGATGGACGATAACTTAAAGGCCTTCTATGAGTTTAACTCCATGCATATGGAGCCCTGGGATGGCCCTGCAGGTATAGTGATGACTAACGGTCAGCATGTGGCCTGTAACCTGGACCGCAATGGCTTGCGCCCTGCCCGCTTTGTGATTACCAAAGACAAATTAATTACGCTGGCTTCTGAAGTTGGCATCTGGGATTACACACCTGATGAAGTGCAGGAAAAAGGCCGCGTTGGCCCGGGCGAAATGCTGGCTGTGGATACGCAGACAGGAAAAATCTGGCGCTCAGAAGAAATTGACCAGGATTTAATGGTTCGCCATCCCTATCGCAAATGGTTGTCCAGCAACGTACAACGTTTAGTGCCTTACGAGCAGTTTGAAACTGACTTAATAGGTAAACGTGTTTTTACTGACGACCAGATGATGGTTTACCACAAGCTGTTTAATTACAGCTACGAAGAAATTGAACAGGTTGTGTCTGTCTTAGCAAAAGACGGTCAGGAAGCCGTAGGTTCTATGGGCGATGATACGCCAATGGCGGTGTTGTCGCAAAAAACCCGCACTTTCTACGACTACTTCCGGCAGTTGTTTGCTCAGGTCACCAACCCGCCTATCGATCCATTACGTGAAGCTCATGTGATGTCGCTGGCCACCAGCATAGGCCGTGAACACAACGTCTTTAGTGAAACTGCAGGTTATGCCCGTCGTATCCAGTTTGAATCGCCAGTAATGATGTACAGCGATTTAAAACAGTTAAAAGCGGCCGACGAGAAATACTACAAACACCATATTATTTCGCTGAACTTTGACCCAGCGGAAGAAGACCTGGAAACTGCAGTACGCCGTGTTTGTGCTGAAGCTGTGCGTGTGGTGCGTGAAGATAAAGTCGTGCTGGTGATCTTAACGGATCGTCGTATCGAACAAGGCCTGATCCCTATTCCGGCTGCTATGGCGGTGGGCGCTGTGCATCACGCTTTGGTCGATAACCAGTTGCGCTGTGACTCGAATATTATTATCGAAACAGCGACAACCCGCGATCCGCATCACTTTGCTGTATTGGTCGGTTTAGGCGCAACAGGTATCTATCCATTCCTGGCGTACGAGACTATCGAACAGCTGGTGGAAAAAGGCAGTATCAATTTAACGGCCCGTCAGGCTGTGTTGAATTATCGCAAAGGCATTAACAAAGGCCTGTACAAAATCATGTCAAAAATGGGTATTTCGACTGTAGCCAGCTACCGTTGTTCGAACCTGTTTGAGGCTGTGGGTATCAACAAGAATGTGATGAAGCTGTGTTTCCCTGATTTACCTTCCCGTATTCAGGGCGCCGACTTTGCCGACTTCCAGCAAGACGTACAGATCCGCGCTAACAGTGCCTGGTTAAAACGTAAACCGCTGAACCACGGTGGCCAGCTGAAATATGTGCATGACGGTGAATACCACGCTTACAACCCGGATGTAGTGCAAAGCCTGCAAAAAGCGGTACGCAGTGGCAAATATGCCGATTACAAAGTCTACTCAGACTTCGTGAATCAGCGCCCTGTCGCGCATTTACGCGACTTATTCAGCCTAAACAAAGCCAATGCAACTCCTGTTGCTTTGGAGCAGGTACAGCCTGTTGAAGCGCTGTATCCGCGTTTTGACAGCGCCGCTATGTCTATAGGTGCGTTAAGCCCCGAAGCTCATGAAGCTTTGGCTATAGCCATGAACCGTTTAGGTGGCCGTTCTAACTCAGGTGAAGGTGGTGAAGACCCACGCCGTTTTGGTACTGAGAAAAACAGCAAAATCAAACAGGTAGCTTCAGGTCGTTTTGGTGTCACACCACATTATCTGGTGAATGCTGAAGTGATTCAGATCAAAGTCGCCCAAGGTGCTAAGCCGGGTGAAGGTGGTCAGTTGCCTGGTGAAAAAGTTACAGCAGAAATTGCACGGCTGCGTTATTCAGTGCCTGGTGTCACACTGATTTCACCACCACCGCATCACGATATTTATTCGATTGAAGATTTGGCTCAGCTGATTTTTGACTTAAAACAAGTCAATCCTGAAGCGCTGATTTCTGTGAAGTTAGTGTCTGAACCAGGCGTTGGTACTATTGCGACCGGTGTGGCTAAAGCCTACGCCGATTTAATTACTGTCTCAGGTTATGACGGTGGCACAGGCGCAAGCCCGCTGACTTCGGTGAAATACGCAGGTTCTCCATGGGAGCTGGGTTTAGCTGAAGTGCATCAGGCCCTGGTTGAAAACGGTTTACGTGACCGGGTTCGCCTGCAAGTGGACGGCGGCTTAAAAACTGGTTTAGACGTGGTCAAAGCCGCTATTTTAGGTGCGGAGAGCTTTGGTTTTGGTACTGGCCCTATGGTGGCTTTAGGCTGCAAATTCTTACGGATTTGCCATCTGAATAACTGTGCCACAGGTGTTGCCACTCAGGACGCCACTTTACGCCGCGATCACTTCAATGGCTTACCAGAAATGGTGATGAACTACTTTAAGTTCTTATCGCATGAAGTACGCGAGCTGATGGCAGAACTGGGTGTCACTTCGTTAGAGCAACTGATTGGTCGTACCGACTTATTATCAGTTCGTGAGGCTGAAACACAGAAACAACTGAAACTGGATTTAAGCCCGATTTTATTGGCCTCTGGTGTTAAATCAGATAAGCCGCTGTTCTGTGTACAGAACAACGACCCATTTGACGATGGCGCCTTAAACCAGGAACTGGTGAAACGCTGCGCCGATATGGTGAAGTATAAAACCGGTGGCCGCTTAACGGTGCCTATCCGCAACACCGACCGCTCTGTTGGCGCTGCCCTCTCTGGTTTTATTGCCCGTCATCATGGCAATCAGGGCATGGCAACAGACCCTATAGTGGTCAACTGCATAGGCACTGCAGGCCAGAGTTTTGGTGTCTGGAACGCCGGTGGTTTGCATTTATCTCTGCAAGGGGATGCCAACGACTATGTCGGCAAGGGCATGACAGGCGGCCAGATTGCGATATTCCCGCCTAAGGGAGTCAGCTACGCCAAAGACGACGCCACTATTGCAGGCAACACCTGCTTATATGGCGCTACTGGCGGCCGTTTCTACGCTGCAGGCCGCGCAGGTGAACGTTTTGCCGTGCGTAACTCTGGCGCCATAGTAGTGGTAGAAGGCACAGGCGATAACTGCTGTGAATATATGACTGGCGGTGTGGTCCTGGTGTTAGGTCAAACCGGCGTTAACTTTGGTGCTGGTATGACAGGTGGTTTTGCTTACTTATTAGATGAACAGGATGACTTATGCCTGCGGGTGAACCCTGAACTGGTGGAAGCGCTGGATGTCAGCACACCAATTCTGCAGGAACACTTACGTAGCTTGTTGCATCAACACGTTGAAGCGACCGGTAGTGAAAAAGCGCACCGGATCCTGACGGATTTCAACAACTACTTAAGCAAGTTCAAACTGGTTAAACCCAAAACAAGTGACGTCAATACCTTGCTTGGTCACCGCGCACGCTCTTCTGATGAGCTGCGGGTTCAGGCGATGTAAGGGAGGCAACTATGGCACAGAATGTTTATCAATTTATCGACGTAAAGCGGGTTGACCCACCAAAGAAGTCGCACCGCGAGCGGACTATTGAGTTCGTCGAAATTTATCAGCCTATGACAGACACCCAGGCATCAGGTCAGGCTGACCGTTGCCTGGACTGTGGTAACCCATACTGCGAGTGGAAATGCCCAGTGCATAACTATATTCCACAATGGTTGAAGCTGGCGAACGAAGGAAAGATTATTGAAGCGGCAGAATTGTCGCATAAAACCAATAGCTTACCTGAAGTTTGTGGCCGGGTTTGCCCGCAGGACAGGTTGTGCGAAGGCGCCTGTACCCTGAACGAAGGTTTTGGCGCAGTCACTATAGGTTCTATTGAAAAGTACATTAACGACAAAGCCTTTGAAATGGGCTGGCGGCCAGATTTATCGGCCGTGGTCAAAACTGGCTTAAAGGTCGCAGTGATAGGTGCAGGCCCAGCTGGTTTAGCTTGTGCAGACGTGCTGATCCGTAATGGCGTGACCCCTGTGGTATTTGACCGTTATCCGGAAATTGGTGGCTTATTAACCTTTGGTATTCCGCCTTTTAAACTGGAAAAAGACGTACTGAAACTACGCCGCGAAATATTCACTGCTATGGGTATTGAGTTCCGCTTAAATACCACAGTGGGTGTGGATGTTAGCTTTGACAGCCTGCTCGAAGAATACGATTCAGTGTTCTTGGCTTTAGGCACTTACACCCCGATGCAAGGCGGCTTAGTCAACGAAAAAGCCCCAGGTGTGTACGAAGCTCTGCCTTATCTGATTGGTAATATCAACAATCTGATGGGCTGGCAAACCGAACACCAGTATGTGAATCTGGCCGGTAAAAAAGTGGTAGTATTAGGCGGCGGTGACACCTCGATGGACTGTGTGCGTACTGCGATTCGTCAGGGCGCCAGTAAAGTCACTTTGGCCTATAGACGCGACGAAGCCAGCATGCCGGGTTCACGCAAAGAAGTGCAAAATGCCCGTGAAGAAGGTGTGGAATTTATGTTTAACCTGCAGCCGCTGGGCATCAAGTTAAACAACGAAGGCCATGCCTGTGGGGTTGAAGTGGTGACTACTGCTATGGGAGCTGCCGATGCCAAAGGCCGCCGTAACGCCGAAGCAGTGCCAGGCTCTGAGCAGGTACTAGAAGCCGACGCCGTCATCATAGCTTTTGGCTTCCAGCCAAGCCCACCGCAGTGGTTAAAAGATATGGGTGTAGAGCTTGATGACAAAGGCCGCGTCGTGGCCAGCGAAAAAAGCACTTATCCACTTCAAACCAACCAGCAAAAAATCTTTGCGGGGGGTGATATGGTGTTAGGTTCAGACCTGGTTGTTACAGCCATAGCCCAGGGTCGTAAGGCGGCTGAGGGGATATTGGACTACCTTCAGGTTTGATGTAAGTGCCGCCTGGCCGCACCACCAATTACTTTGGCTAAGAGTTTTAAGAACATTTTGAAAGCGAGGGCATCAGCTAACACTGATGCCTTTTTGTTTTTATCCCAGCCCAAAACAAAAAACTATTGCCATATCCAGCCTTATTTCAGTTAGAGTAAAACAAAACAACAATAAAAAACTGCTATGAACAACTACCAGCCAAAACTTACAAAAGCACCAGCACAACTGATCCAAAGTAATGGCCAGCCGGCCTTTGGCTTATTTGATGGCTCAATCCCGGATTTTAATCTGCGGGATTTTGTTTATCAGAATTTGATGGATAAAAAGGCCAGTGCCCTCTCCCGTTATTTTCACTATAAGCAGTTTCAGTTTATTTGCGTCACAGGTTCTGACTGGTTGCTGGCTGTGGCTATTGCCGATATCCGGTATGCCAATTCAGGTTTTGCCTATGTGTATCGTTTTGATACAAACCAGACTGTAAGCAGAGGCTTGTTATTGCCAGGTGCTTTGGGCTGCCAAATGAATGATTCACCATCAAAAGGTGAAGCGAAACAACAGTTTGGCTCCTACAAAGTGACAATAAAAACCAGTCCGACACAGTGGCAATTGCATATAGATACCAAAGAGTTAAAAGCAGATCTAACCCTGAATAAAGCAAAGCAAACGCCTTTGGCTTTATGTGCTCCTACCGGCTACAACGGCTGGACTTACACCGAAAAATCCAATGCCCTGGCGGTATCAGGCAGCCTGGAACTTCAGGGCATAGCTCTGGATTTAACTCAGGCTTTAGCAGGTTATGATTTCTCAGCAGGTTTTATGCGCCGCCAGACCAGTTGGCGTTGGGCCAGCATCAGCGCTGTGGTCGAAGGCCAAGCTTTTGGTTTGAATATGGCAGCAGGCGTCAATGAAACCGGGCTTTGTGAAAATGCGCTCTGGTTTGACGGCCAGATCCAGCATCTAAGCCCTGCTTCTTTTGTGTTTGATCGTAAAGACGATACCAAAGCATGGAAAATCAGCAGCCTATGTGGCGAAGTTCAGCTTGAATTTCAACCTTTGTATTGTCGTCAGGAAAAGGTCAATATTGGCTTATTAGCCAGTAATTTCCGCCAGTATGTTGGGCTTTATAGCGGCTTTGTGGCGCTGCACAATGGCAATACAGTGCAACTGAATCAAGTAAAAGGACTGGCTGAAGATCACTATGCTAAGTGGTAATACTATTGGTCTGGTTGCTGATCACTAACGTATTGAGCACTAAGATCCACTGTAGAAGTAAAATTAGCGTGAGCACTATCAGTAAAATCCGTGGCTCTGAATATAGCCCTGAAGACTTATCCCGCATTATTGAAATGGCCTGGGAAGACAGAACCCCTTTTGAAGCCATAGAAGCTTTATATAGGCTAAACCAGCACCAGTTGATTGAGCTGATGCGTAAAGAGCTAAAACGCAGCTCATTTGAGTTATGGCGAAAACGCACCACAGGGCGTACCACTAAACATTTAAAACTGCGCGCGCCTGAAATTAATCGTGGCTACTGCCCGACTCAATACAAGAGATAAATCAACACCATGACCTTATTACCCTGGGCTCAAATGAGCGCCGAAATTAATACGGATTTAAGTCAACGCGTCGTCCAAACCCCAGAACAAGTGCTCTGGTATGAGTCTCCTGCCAAAGATATTCACAGAAGGCCGTTGGACAGAATAGGCGCAGAAGTCGCCAAAGCCACCAGCATAGTGCGTTATTTGCCTGGAAGTCAGTTTGATTCACATCAACATGGTGGTGGTGAAGAAATCCTGGTGCTTGAAGGTACTTTTTCTGACGAATA
>NZ_JAIWOI010000172.1 GCF_020217005.1 Rheinheimera sp.
TGGCGATTACCCAGTTGGTACTTACTTACGTAACCCACCCGGCACTTCACATGCTCCTTTTTCCAAAGAGGGTTGCTTATTACTGGTAAAGCTCTGGCAATTTAGCAAAGGCGACACAGAGCAGCTTTGCATCAAGCCTGAGCAACAGCGCTGGCAACCTGGTCTGGTGCCTGGTTTACAGGTGTTACCTTTACATCAATTTGATGGCATCAACACTGCTTTAGTGCGCTGGGCGCCACACACCCAATTTCAGCCTCATGTGCATGCCGGTGGTGAAGAAATTTATGTGCTCGAAGGTGTGTTTCAGGACGAGTTTGGATGTTACCCCAAAGGCAGCTGGATACGCAGCCCCCGCTGGAGTAAACACCAGCCTTTTACCGGCAGCGAAGGCGCGCTGATTTATGTCAAAGTGGGGCATTTGGGCGCGACTTTGTTAGGGGACCAGCTTAGTCCCCAACATGCATTAACCTGAATTTAATTCAATACCGCTACTAAATCTGAGCGGATAAAATCTGACAATACGGCCTGATGTTCACGAGCCCATTGACTCATAGCGCGGCCATCGCCAGTGGTGACTTGTTCTATAAAGGCGCTGGACAAAGCCTGAGTCGCTGCTTTTATCACTTGCTGCTGTGGTGCAGTGTCTTCGCTGCGGCGCCAGCCAGAAAAAATGTTGTGGCTACCAGAACTAAATACTGCCAGTACTTTATAGCTACTGGCCATAGCGTAGTACAGCTCAAATCTGTCGGCAGGAGAGGAGTAATAACCTGGCACTTTAATTTCATCTTCCGTAGTGGTGATGTGCAAAGTTGGAATAGTCACCTCTGCCAACACTTGCTCTAAAGGCTGATCGTTATAAAAAGGTGGAGCGGAAATTAAGATGGCGGCTTTAATTCTGTCATCTTTCAGGCTGATCAACTTGCCGCCCTGTTCCACTACGGCACCGCTCAGCAGCATGGAGGTGTTGGCTCCATACGAATGCCCTGCCATCATAATGTTTTGCTGATCAAAATCCGCCGCATATTCGGAAGCTAAAATCTGGTCCAGCGCAAACTTCACATCCTGAACTCTTGCTAAAGCTTCGGTTTCATCCGCGGCATCCATTAAGCGAAAAGGCAATAACAGTCTGTTACCGCGCCATACTTTGCGATCGCTGCCATCATGCTGCACATGCAAGCTGGCATAACCCTGACTGGCCCAGTATTGCCCTAAATAAGCGTAACGTTCCTTAGAGCCGCCAAGCCCATGGGAAAATACAATGAGCGCTTTCGCCTTTTTCTGATGAGCTGGTTTAAACAGCAGAGCAGGCACAACTCGGTTTCTTTTTTGATCCAGCCAGTCAAAACTAACTTCGTCAATATTCGAAGATAATGTCCTGGCGATTTCTGTGGAATGCTGTACCGAAGGTAAATTTAATTGCTGTTGCCACACCTCTGGGTTTAACGCCTGTTTCTGTGAACAGCCAGACAAAGACAATAATAAAATACTGGTCAGTGCTGCTACGACTATTGTTTTTGCTCTGGTGTGGCTTCGCATAAAAAGTCCTCTTGATAAAACGAACCTTGATCAACCCATCCTTAACTACAAAAGTGGCCAAAGGTCTAGTGGCTCTGCTGGGGATCACTTCGGACAGCAGATCAATCTGTGGCGCAAGTATCTGCGTCTATAGCTCAAAAAAAAAGCAATAAAAACTGATGATGCTGTTCAATAAATTCGAACAGAGTTTTTAACTGCGGAATATTTACTAAATTTATCAAATTTCGCGTTGCATCTGTCATTCTGCCAGCTAAGGTTAAAGCAGAAACCTTCTGTTTGAGCTGTTATGACCTTGCGCCAAAACCCTTTGTTCAAAACTTTATTTTTTCTGGCCTTATGTGCGTTATTGCTCTGCGCTTTGATGCTGGTTCATCTATTGCCGCAACAAATGTTAAAACCTATTAATGATCTCTATTATTTTCCTGTGACTGAACAAACCTCCGAGCTCCAACAACTGCTATTCCAGCCTGCGGATCTTTGGCAAAAGTTACCAAGTTCGACCGCCAGTCTGGGTTATCAGCAGAAAGACTTTTGGTATAAAACCCGGCTAAAAGCCAGTGACTCAGAGACAGCTTTATCTGTACAAGCCCCATTTCTGGACCGGTTAGAACTCTATTTGCTAGATCCACAATTAAATCTGATGCAGAGCTACAAACTGGGCGATCAACAGCTTTATAAACTCAGGCCTTTGCCTACGCTGAACTTTGTGATTCTGGTGCCTGCCAGCACAGAAGATCTGTGGCTTATTGCGAAGGTGAGTAATCAGGGGGCGAATATGCTGCCACTGCAACGTAGCAGCACACTGGAGATGGAGCAGCAGGAGCATCTGGCTGTCTTTATCCACAGTCTGTTCAGCGGTATTTTTTTGTGCCTGATCGCGCTGTCTGCAGGCTTTTATCTGATTTACCGTCACGGTTATTTTCTGGCATTCTCCTGCATGTTTTTAACTGTCGTTTTAATTCAATTAGAGATTAACGGCCTGTTATTTGCCTATGTCTGGCCAGAGTCGCCTGAATACAACCTGGTGATAGAATATGGTGCAGTGCTGGGTTCTGTGTTTGCAGCCAGTTTTGTCTTGTCTTTTTTCCGCAGTTCCGAGACACCTGACTGGTTAATGTGGCCATTTCAACTGATCCGAGCTTTCAGCGCCCTATTACTGTTGGCCAGTCCATGGCTTGGTGTCTTTTGGCTTAAAAAAGTAGGCATAGAACTGACTGCACTGACTGGCAGCATGATGTTATTAGCCAGTTTTTGGCTGTTGTACAAACGTCACGCCAATGCACTGTTTTTCTCGCTGGCCTTGCTGACTATGCTCACCGGAGTCGCAGTAATGATATTGCGCAGCAAAGGCTATTTACCCGCGGTGATGCTCACCAATTCAGCGATGGAAATAGGAAATGCTTTGTCTGCAATGTTTTTTGTTTTTGCCATGCTGCAAAATATGCATCTGGAAAAAAACCGGAAAATTGCCTTTCAACAACAAATTCTGGACCAGCAGCAACATATTCAATCTATGCAGCAAAAAGCACTGCAACTGGCGCTGACAGAACCTGTCTCCGACTTACCCAATAAAAGAGCTCTGCTGAACCGACTAGAACAACTGGATGAACAAAGAGATAGTAATTTTTATCTGGTCATGATCGAACATCAGCGCTTTCGCCAAATTGAACGCGCCCTGGGCGTGGAAGAAGCGAACCATACCATCACAGGCTTTAGTAAATTATTGAAACGTTGGGGCGAACAACAACGTCAGACCGAAGCCCGGTATCCGGCATTATTTGCATTGGAGCGTGACAGCTATGTGGTACTTATTGCACCAACAGACTTTCGCTCTCAGTTTGAGCAGCTGCGTTACCAACTGGATGCCTCACTCAAAGTGGACAACCTGCAACTTGATCTGGGGACTGTTTACAGCTCGGTGCATTACCCTGTTGATTGTGCCAGAGCGTCAGATACACTGGATTTAGCACTGGCAGCCATAGAACATGCTGACCGATCAGGAGATTACCTGCCCTACGAGCCTTTGTATCTTGAGCAAAACTTAGAACACATTCACTTATTGTCAGAGCTCAATATTGCCCTGCAAGACGACTTATTAGAGCTCTATGTGCAGCCTATTCTGGATATGAAGCAACAAAAGATCCATGCAGGTGAACTGCTGATCCGTTGGTATCACCCTAAAATGGGCCAAATTTCGCCTATTGATTTTATTCCGCTGGCCGAACAGACAGGAATGATTAGTCAGGTGACAGAATGGGTACTGAACAAGACCCTGCTGCTGCAAAAACAACTTGCAGATGCCGGCGTCAACATACGTTTATCTATGAATATTTCGCCGCTGGATTTGCGAAACGCCGCTTTGATTTCAAGAGTGATAGAAGCGGTAAAAAGCACCAGTTATTCCACTGTGCCATTGCAACTCGAGCTGACAGAAACAGCCTTTGTTGATTTGGTCAAAGATTCAGAACAGGCATTAAAACTACTGGAAAGGTCCAATATCAGGATCTCACTGGATGATTTTGGCGTAGGACAATCTTCTTTAGCCCGCTTGCAAGGATTGCCTTTGGGTGAGCTTAAAATTGACCGGGATTTGCTGTGTCAGGCAGTGCGGTTAAATGACGATACGGTACTGCGGTACGCGGTAATGCTGGGAAAATCGCTGCAACTTTATACTGTGGTGGAAGGTGTAGAAACCCTGAAAGAACTGGAGTTTGTCCGTCGCTTAGGCGCAGACGCTGTGCAAGGCTATCTGCTGGCTAAACCTATGCCATTTGCCAGATTTAGCCAGTGGTTGATTGATTTTGAACAGCAGGGTTTCAGGTTAAGCTAAAATCCGGCGTTATAGCGAGTCAGCTGGTTTGCTTCTGACCAGCAAAAAACCAACGCTGGCAGAGCTTATTAATACGGTCTGACCTGGATCCAGCACTGTAGCCAAATCTGCCGGGTCAAGACGAACCCGCCATTCCAGGCCACAAAACTGAATATGGCTATCGATATCTTTATGAGCCTGCTCTGTGAGTATTAGCTCTGTACCAACAAAATCGGAAATGGCGTGATCTTCCTGTAACCGAACACCGTTTTTTTGCAATTTACGTAATGGTTTCCATAAAAGCACTGCTGATAATGCCGTCAGCATGGCCAGACTGAGCAAAACCAGACTGGTGTCTTGCGGCAACCAGCCAAACCACATCAAAGCGGCGCTGATAAAAGCTCCTATGGCCAGTGCCAGCAGCACCTCCAGTACACCAGGAATAGCAAAAGGCAATAAAGCCAGACATAACAAGGCTAATAACAGCAAACCAGAAAGCAGATTCAGCTCCATTAAGTCTCCTTAGGACAGAGTTCCGGATTTTTGAATAGCAGCCACTACACCTAAAGCTTCAGCGACAGTGTTTCCCGCTGAAGATTTATCATTGTCCATCAATACCACTGTCGACTCACGGGCTATGGCCTTTTTTGCAGCTATAGCTTCAGTTGCCAGATCCAACAATACGGCCGCCTGACCTTCGGTTGTCGCAGCGGCCTGACCTATCATGGTTAAGGCTTTGGCTTTGGCTTCGGCCACCAACTCAATAGAGCGTGCCTCACCTTCGGCTTTAAGTACCTGTTGTTCACGCTCCGCTTCAGCCGCCAGTACTGTGGCCTGCTTATCACCTTCAGCTATATTGATTGCGGCCTGACGTTTACCTTCAGAATCCAGAATAGAAGCACGTTTTTCCCGTTCAGCCCGCATTTGTTTTTCCATCGCATCCAGAACTGACGCAGGAGGATTGATATCTTTGATTTCATAGCGCATCACCTGCACGCCCCAGGCTGCAGATGCCTGGTTAATGGCATGAATGATTTTAACGTTCAGGCTGTCCCGCTCTTCAAAGGTTTTGTCTAGATCCAGCTTACCTATTTCAGAACGCATCGAAGTCTGCGCCAGCTGGATCACCGCATACACATAATTATCTATGCCGTACGAAGCTTTGTAGGGTTCCATCACTTTGATATACAACACACCGTCTATCGTCAGGCTGATATTGTCTTTGGTGATGGCCGACTGACTTGGTATATCGATAGCGCTTTCTTTTAACGACACCTTGTAGGCGATCCGGTCGATAAATGGGATAACGAACTGCAGACCTGCGGTTTGGGTTTCATAATACTTCCCTAACCTTTCAATGATATAGGCCATATTTTGCGGCAATATGATCACTGTTTTGCCAATCAGTATCAGCACCGCCACAACCAGAGCGCCAGTAACTATTAAATTCGTTTCAAGCATAACTTGTCCTTAAGCCGAAAAAATTGTTTTCCCTGACAGCTTAACTTAATTACAAAAAAATTAAATATTAAACACCATTTTCTAACAACTATTGTTATTTTCCCAATAGAAACCGCAGTGGATGCTCCAGCCTGTTCGCCCATGCGTGTTCAGAATGATCAGCTCCCGGAAAAAACCTGCTTTGCCACTGCCCCTCCGGCCAACCTTGTTGTTGCAGCAGTTGATCCACCTTGTGTTGCCATGGTGGATACCAGGCGTCCAGCGTCTGATCGCCATAATCAAAATACAAACGGCTTCGACTGTCCGGGTTTAGCTTTTGCCGCAGATATGCTAAAAACTGCTCAGGCACAGGGTTGTCCTGCTGCTGAAAAATACCAGGCCAATGGGTAGATAAACAGGCGGCAGCACCAAACTGATCCGGATACTGCAGCAGAGCATACAGCGAGATCAGGCCGCCCATGCTGGAACCCATCAGCAGGTTGTATTCTTTACTCTGGTGCACAGAAAAATGACGCTGAATATAAGGTTTCAGTTCTTTGACCAGAAAACTCAGGTACAAGTCGGAATACACAGCAGTGGCAAATAATTTTTGCCCAGGACTGCGCTCCAGTTGATACAACTGCTTTTGCTCAACAGTGCCCAAGCTGGCAAAAGGCTGCTGCGGAAAATACTCACTGTGCCTTTTATCTCCGGCATTATGTATAGCCACCACAATAAATGGGATCAGCTGGTTTTGTTTCAGCAAGGCTGAACTTACTTCGTCCACCCGCCATTCCTGACCATTCCAGCTGTTTTTAGCATCAAACAGCATTTGCCCATCTTGCATATAGAGTACCGCATACTTTTGTTGGCCCTGGTCGCTGTAGCCTTCAGGTAACCAGATATCTATAGTGCGTTTACCAATATAGTCAGACTTAAAATCTTTCAGTTGTACCACAGAACCCGAGCTGACTTGTGGTGTTGCGGCCACCTCTGTTGTCAGACCTAAAGCAAAAATAAAAAACCAGATTACATACCTCACAGCTGCGCCACCCTGTCATTATGTTCTTTGTTCTATAGTCTATCGCTGTACCACAGAGCACAAGGCTGAATACGATTGCGGCAAAAAGCCATGATTGATGGCAAAGCCCGACACAACAGACTTGCAGTTCACTGCTGATCCGGTACATTGTGCAGTCTAAGCTGATAGTGAGGGGTTAGAATGAAGTGGTCTGTTGCGCTGTTGGCTGGTTTGTTGTGTTACTCCCTGATCGCTGTTGCTGAACAGGCCAGTACACCCCAGACATTGCTGATCCCTAAACCCCGCTCTGAATTTGATATTAATCACCAGTATTACACCAGTTTATTAGAAAAAGCCCTGACCAAAGCCGCTGCGGGTCGCACAGTACCGGAGCTGAAAACCACTTTTGCCATGGAACAAGGCCGGGCCTTGCGTGAGTTAGCCAAAGGCGAATCGCTGGATGTGTTTTGGGTTGGCACAGATCTGGCCAAAGAGCAGGAATTTCGTGCTATTCGTATTCCACTGGAACGTGGTCTGATGGGTTTTCGTAAGTTTATTTTACGCAAAGACTCAGTCGCAAAATTTAACTCAGTCCGAAGCCTGCAGCAATTACAACAATTCACCGCCTGCCAGGGAGCATTCTGGCCTGATATCGACATTATGCGTCAGTCGGGTTTAAAAGTGGAAGAAGCGCCTGTATACGAAAACATCTTCAAACAATTAGTCGCCGGGCGTTGTGATTATTTCCCACGGGGTTTACATGAAGGTGTGATCGAGCTGGAAAAACGCCGCTTTTTGTATCCGGAATTAGTGCGGTACAACAACCTGATGCTGCATTATCCTTTTGCCGTGTACTTTTTTACCCGTAAAACCAATGAGGCTTTGGCGCTTTGGATTGAACAAGGGTTGGAGCAAATGATTAATGACGGAGAATTGCTTCAGCATATGCAACAACAGGAACTGACCCGGCATGTATTTCCGCTTCAGCATCAAAGCTCAGATCCCTGGATCAACATTAAAAATCCGTTATTAAGCCCTGATACACCAGTGACGGATGGCAGGTATTGGTTTCAACCTGAAGACTTTAAAAGCAACGACAATTGATATCTGGTCGGATTTCAGTTATTTCTAAACTAAGGTACTTCAGGATCGAATTTTATGCTGCAGGCTACAGAAATAGCTGATCTTATTTTAAAAGGCTTCCGCCGTCATTTTGGTTTGTTTCAAAAAATCACAGCGTTAGCCAAACAAGGTTTTGCACAAAAAAACTGGCTTGAGTTGCAACGTATCAGTTCAGAGCGGATTTCCTACTACGACTTAAGGGTGAATGAAACGCTGAACTTGTTACAGCAAAAGTTGACAGGGACAGAACTCAATGACTGCCTGTGGCAACAGGTAAAACAACAGTACCAGCAGTATTTGTTATTTCATCCACAGGCTGAGTTGGCTGAAACCTTCTATAACTCCGTATTCTGCCGTTTGTATGAACGCAAATACTTCCATAATCAGAACATATTTGTCGAATCAACCTTAAGTAAACAACGCCTGCCAGCTCCGGTCGCCTCTGTCTATGAAAGCTATTTTCCGGCTCAATATGGATTAAAACAAAGCATCAGAGCCATAGTTGCAAGTTTTCATCTGCAAGTCCCTTTTGTTGATTTAGAGCGCGATATTCGATTGCTGGTACGCACCTTTGCGGGTCAATCCAGTCATGGTCATTTTCCTGTGCATCTGGTGCGTTTTGACATTTTAAAGTCACTGTTTTTTCGCAATAAAGCGGCTTACATTGTCGGCCGGGTAGTCACGCCTGACGGGCAGCAGCCTTTTATTATTCCGCTGCTGCATGATAACGATCAGGGAATTTATGTTGATACCCTGATCACAGATCCACAACAAATGACCATCATTTTTGGCTTTTCCCGCGCTTATTTTATGGTCGAAATGACCGTGCCATCAGCTTTGGTGCATTTTCTCAAAGAGCTACTGCCACATAAAACCCTAGCCGAATTGTATTCGTCAGTCGGCCTGCATAAACAAGGTAAAACCGAGTTCTACCGTGAGCTGCTGACTCACCTGGAGAAGTCCACCGATCAGTTTGTGGCAGCTCCTGGCATCAGAGGTATGGTGATGATGGTGTTTACCCTGCCCTCTTTCCCTTATGTATTTAAAGTCATTCGTGACAAGTTTGCACCGTCCAAAGAGTTTGGCCGCGACACGGTCAAGGCCCGGTATCTGCTGGTCAAAAAACACGACAGGGTTGGCCGGATGGCGGACACCATGGAGTATTCAGATGTGGCGTTGCCGTGCAGTAGGTTCAGCCCGGAGTTGCTGGCGGAATTACAGCACAGCATAGCAGGCTCGATGCAGTTTGAAGGCGATCTGGTGATTATTAAACACTTGTATATCGAAAGGCGCATGCTGCCACTGAACCTGTACTTAGAGCAGGCCAGTTACGAACAAAAATGCAAGATGATGGCTGACTATGGCCAGGCACTGAAAGATATGATCGCCGCCAATATTTTTCCCGGCGATATGTTATTAAAAAACTTTGGAGTGACCCGCCATGGCCGGGTAATTTTTTATGACTATGACGAAGTACAGTATTTGCTGGACGTTAATTTCCGCTTTATTCCAAAAACCGATAACTATGACGATATGTTAAGTAACGAGCCCTGGTATTCAGTTGGGCCCGGTGATGTCTTCCCGGAGCAAATTACCACTTATGTCACGGCACAGAATGATATACGACAGATGCTGATCCAAAGTCATCCGGAATTGATGGACGCGCTCTATTGGCAACAAAAGCAACAACGCATTCGTGATGGCATAGTCGAAGATGTATTTCCATACCCACAAAGCCAGCGCTTCCATCTTTTATATCCGTCGGACTTTAAGCCGCAGCCAGGTTGAACTTTCACCTGATTGCCACTCAAAATACTGAGGCTGTCAACTAAAGGGTATCAATGCTTTATTAGCTTCAGTACAATGCCGCCGCCTGAGCAGGCGCAGTGTCTGCGGCAATCAAGGATAAGTCTTGTGTCTCATATCAATTCAGTGATGGCGCTGCGTGAGCGCGAACTACAAAAAACGGTCAGGGTATTTAATGCCAGGGGTAGCCGTGTTATTCGCTGCCCTTTATGTTTATTGCCAGTGCCTGACTGTATTTGTGCCGCCAAGCCCGCCCCATCCAGCCG
>NZ_JAIWOI010000173.1 GCF_020217005.1 Rheinheimera sp.
CAGCGCTTTTTGTTTTGTCATGTACAAAGGTGAAGCTTATAAACCAACCAATACAGGCCGTTTGATTGCGGATGTCGCACCGGAAAACTTTGCTTTTGTTTGGGACAGAACCCAACCCGAGCCAGAACTTTTAACTTTGCTGCAAAACCCTCGGTATGCCCCTGTAGTGGTATTTCCACAACAATACGCTGCGCCAGAACGCTGTATAGATCAGCTTGAGACTGGGGAAAAAATCCCACTCTTTGTGATGTTGGACGGTACCTGGCGCGAAGCGAAAAAGATGTTCAGCAAAAGTCCTTATCTGGATGCTTATCCTGTACTGGGCATTCAGCCGGAGAAAAGCTCTTTATATCAGCTGCGCGAAGCCGCACATGCACATCAGTTGTGCACTGCAGAAGTAGGTATTGCCGTACTGGAACTGGCTGGAGATCATCAGGCAAGCGCAGATTTGGCGGCCTATTTCACTACTTTCAGACGTAATTATATTGCTGGTAAACCTCATTTAAACTTTGATTTATAACGCCAGCCAGCCAGGGCCCCGCTTCTAACGGCAAGTCATGACCTGCGTCTGTATAGGTTACCAGCGAAGCATTAAGCGCCTTGGCTAAAGCTCTGCTGCATTGAGGTGAAACCAGTTGATCGGCCAGACTAGACACAACAAGCACAGGACAGTCTGGTTGCTGCATGATACGAAAACGACTTGCGGCCCAGAGTTGGCGTAATGCATTGATACGACTAACCGGAGCCTCTATGGCCCATTGCTGCCATAGTTTTAGCAACTCTGGCTGCACAGGCGAATTCACTGTCATTTGCCAAATCAGCTCTTCGCGCCGTAACGGCCCTGCCAACAAACACAACAGAACTTTCAAATAGTTACGCGGATGCAAACGTTGCCAAAACGGGCTTAGCCCCGCACTACTGCTATTAATTAATATCACAGACTTTACCTGTTGTGGCGCGGCAATAGCCCAATCCAAAGCCAGCATTCCCCCCATGGAAATTGCCAGTAAATGCACGGCCTCGCCCTGATACTCTGGATAACGCTCTGCCCACTGTTGCTGCAATTGTTGGCGTAAAGCCGGCACAGAAGCAGCGGACTTTTGCCGGAACAACGAGCCGCAGCCCGGCAAATCAAGAGTACAGACCGGCCGCTGCAGTTGCTGACTCAACAACAGTGGGACATGATGCCAATGTCTGCTTTCGCGCAATAAACCGCGTAGCAACAGTATAGGGTTTTGTTCAGAACTCAGTACCATAGTGCCATAGCCTCTTGTCTGAGCATGCGTGGAAACATAGCCCGTCGCCAGTGTTGATGAGAAGTAGTAGCTGCAATCAAAAAATGAAACAACGTCAGATGAGTCCGCAACACCCGTTTTACCCTGTGCGGTTTGACCGGATGAAACAAGCCTAAACTGGATAACAATTGAAACGGGTTTTTCCGCACCCAGTTCCAGGACCCCATTTCCAGTGTGAGCGGTAAAAACAAATTACCAGACTGCAGTGACTCATCATACAGATAGTCCCATAAATCACCGTGACACAAATAATGTAAAGACTGAGGCTCAAACTGATACGCCTGGTGCGGATAACAATCAAACAACAGCTGGCGCAGCCTGTATAACTCAGCCAAGTGTGGCAAAGGTTTACGGCTTTTAGCATAAGGGAACCAGATCCGATCGACCTGACCAAAACCGGAATGGCAATCCAGCACCAGACTAAAGGGGCTGTGAAACAACTTTTGCCGTACTAAATCAAACACAACCTGACATTCAGCCTCAGGCTGTTGTGGGTTACCTCTGTACCAGGGCAAACGCGGTGAATAGCTTTGCCCGCCCACTAAAAAGGCAGCTTTATCTTCACAATGCACAGGGGCATTGCGCATTAAATCCACGCCATTGCCATTACTCCGGCTGTGGTTAGCCATGCCGACAGGATTAACCATAGGCAACAACAGCAGATTTAGCTGATTTAACTGATGTTCTAAGCCATGATCCCATTCCAGCCGCTGCAGCAGGCTTTCCAGAAAGGCGATCAACACTGCAGATCCTATACGCTCCAGTCCATGCACGCCCCCTGTCAGCAGTAGTGTAGGTTTAGCAGGGTCAAATGTCGCCAGTTCAATCAGATAGCTTGGAAAAGATTGCCCTGCGGAACTAAAACGCGCCAGCTCTGACGCTTTTACCGCTTTGGGTAAAGTTTCTATCAGCGCTTCCAATCGGATCAGTTCAGGTAACAGCAGGCGGGTTCTTTTGCTTTGCACAGTCTAAGCCGGTAAGTTGAATTCTCCACAGAATAAAAGTTTAACCTCAGCTTGTTTGACTTTTTTTGATGAACTTTTAATGACAAGTATGGCCTGAACAAACCGGGATAAAAGTCTGGTAATACAGACTGTTGCAGAGCATACTTTTATTCAGATTCAGAAGGAGACTATCATGCGTTTTGCCCTTGTACTGCTGCTGGTGTTACTACAAAGTGCCTGTGCTTATAGCAAAGTAGGTTCAGATGAATGGTGGTATAACAGAATGCAGCGAGACCACAGATCGCAGTGCAACCAGCTTCCAGCCCAAGTCAAAGCCCAATGCCTGGAACGGCAGGCAGGCAGTTATGAAGAGTATTTAAAACAGCAAAAAGCGCAGCAAACACAGCAAAACTAGAGCACCAGCTTCTGAGCTAAAAAGTCGATGAAACAGCGCACTCGCGGATTTGCTTCTCCTTCACCGTAATACACAGCATAAACTGGCATCAGTACCTGTTCGCGCAGATGCTCCAATACGGGTACCAGGCGTCCGGCCCTGATATCTTCTTGTGTCATAAAACCAGATAAGCAGGCAATACCATTGCCATATAACGCCAGTTGCCTTAGGGTTTCACCACTGTCTGCTGAAACATAAGGCGTAATTCGGTAAAACTCGCCCTCACTATCTCTGATCGGCCAACGATTTAACTGCTCTACAGAACTAAAACCTAAACAGCGGTGTCTGGCTAAATCAGCAAGGGTTTCAGGGGTGCCAAATCCAGCCAGATAGTCCGGACTCGCCAACAAACGGCGGAATCCGCTTCCTAGCTTTCTTGCTTTTAAACTCGAATCCGTCAATTCGCCAAAACGTATCGCGACATCTACCCGTTTTTCGATCAAATTGATAAATGATTCTGAGGTATCCAGCGTCAATTCAATTTCCGGATACAAGGCCAAAAACTCAGAGATCAGAGGAACTAACTGATGCAAAACAAAAGGTGTAGCTGAATCAACCCGTAACTTACCAGTTGGCTTGTGGCTACGGTCCATTAAAAAATGATCAGCCTGAGCTAACTGACGCAAAATACTGCAGGCTTGCTGATAATACCATTCGCCCTCAGAGGTCAGTCTTAAGCTACGGGTAGTGCGCACCAGCAAAGCAACGCCCAAACGTTGTTCCAGTTGCTTAACCCTGCGGCTAATCACCGAAGTTGCCTGACCTAGTTGATCAGCGGCCGCCGTAAAGCTACCGGTTTTCACTACAGTGACAAAAGTATCCAGCTGTTGTGTTTGGCCCGCCATTATTGCCTCCAAAGCAATAGATATTTTCAATTACCGCTATTTTTCACAATAACAAAGTACAGCACACTAGCGCCACTTTAAATATGCGGAGAAATAGTATGCCACTTGCTTTATGGGCCTTAACCTTAAGCGCCTTTGCCATAGGCACCACTGAATTTGTTATAGTGGGCTTATTACCTGTAATAGCTGCCGATCTGGCAGTGTCTTTACCCTCAGCCGGCCTTTTAGTCAGTTTGTACGCCTTAGGCGTCGCTATTGGAGCGCCAGTATTAACAGCCTTGAGCAGTAAAATGCCACGTAAAACTCTGCTGGTTGGTCTAATGGCGCTTTTTACTTTGGGGAATATGTTAGGTGCTATGGCGCCGGATTATTATTCACTGATGCTGGCCCGGGTTGTCACTGGTATGGCACATGGGGTGTTTTTCTCCATAGGGTCCACTATTGCGACCAGTCTGGTAGCCAAAGATAAAGCTGCCAGTGCCATCGCCTTAATGTTTACCGGTCTAACTGTAGCTTTGGTCACTGGAGTACCGTTGGGCACTTTTGTTGGTCAGTATCTGGGATGGCAAGCGGTTTTTTATGCAGTGGCAGCATTAGGTTTTATCGCCATGATAGGTTCAGTTATTCTAGTGCCTAATCATTTAGCCCAACAAAAATCTGCCAGTTTTGCCGAACAGATGCAGGTATTGACCGAACCCCGCTTATTAATGGTTTATGCCAAAACAGCTTTGGGTTATGGCGGTAGTTTTATTGCCTTTACTTACCTCGCCGCTATCCTGCAGGACGTGTCGGGGTTCAGCACTGACCATATAGCGCTGCTGATGCTGCTTTATGGCGTATCTGTGGCTGTAGGTAATATTTGGGGCGGAAAACTGGCTGATAAAAAGGGCCCCATAGCTGCGCTGAAACTGATATTTTTAGGCCTGGCAGCCGTGTTGTTGCTGCTAAGTTTTACCGCACCTCATCCCGCGCTGGCAGCCTTAACCGTATTGTTGTGGGGCGCTGTGGCCTTCGGTAATGTACCAGGCTTACAACTATACGTAGTACGTCAGGCTGAAGTCTATACGCCAAAGGCTGTTGACGTAGCCAGTGGGCTGAATATAGCGGCCTTTAACCTGGGGATAGCATTTGGTGCCTGGGCTGGTGGCCTGGTCGTCAGCCAATGGGGGTTGATGTTTACACCATGGATAGGAGCTTTGATTGTGTTGCTGGCCTTTGGTCTGACTCATATCAGCGGTAAGCTGGACCAAAGACTAATGGCTCAGACTGACTGATCTCTGAAGACAAGCCTGATCGTTACAGACCAGGCTTGTTGGTTAAATGGATACGATAAAAATCCACCATTTCATTTTTATCCGGTACCAATACCTGGCCATCCTGCTCAAAACCCAGTTTCTGCAGTAAAGCTCTGGACGCCAGATTAGCAGGCGACACTATAGCCACCAAAGTTTTTAACGCCGTATGCTCAGCGGCATAGGCCAGCACTGCTGTTGCAGCTTCATAAGCATAGCCCTGCCCAAAAAATTCCGGCAGATAGGCATAACCCAAATCCGTCTCACTCAGAAAATCACGTTTGATTAAACCACAAAGCCCAATCGCCTGACCTTGATGATTTTCCACTAACCACATACCGTAACCGTGCTGCGCATAACTGGCAATAGCACCCTGCTGCAGGTTTCTCTCTGCATCTTCTACAGTCCGGACGCCCTTATCACCTATATGTTGCAGGAAACTGGGTTCATTATATAAACGCAAAGCAAAAGCAGCGTCCGTAAGTTGAAGTTCTCTTAAGATCAAACGTGCTGTCTTACTAATCAAAGCAGCCTCCCTTTTACTAAAAATGAAGGAGCCATATTCAGGCTCCTTCATCAACGGCTCTTGGTTATTAGTTTTTTTCTTGCTGCTTTTCCAGGCGTTTCTCCCAGAAAGTCGCATTTTTAATACCTAATTTCACAGGGTCAAAACTAATAGGTCCACCGCTCTTCTTTTGCTCTTCATAATCACGCAAACAACGCATTGTCGGCTTATACATAAAGAAGATCACCAAAATACCAATGACGTTAACCCAAGCCATAATACCTACACCCAGATCACCAATGTTCCAGATGTATCCAGCACTGTTGACCGTGCCATAAGCCACCATAAACATTAGCAACAGTTTGAAAACAAGACTTGGCAACTTATTGTTAAATATACGATTTAAATAAGCGACGTTAGTTTCTGTAATGTAGTAATAAGCCAAAATGGTGGTAAAAGCGAAGAAGAAAATCGCAAGTCCGGCAAATACCTGACCAAATTGACCAAAGACACTATGCAAAGCCATTTGAGTAAAGGCAGGAGAAGCCACTACAGTAGCCGGATCTATATTCTGCATTATCATAGTGCCGGTACCAGTCACAGCATTAAAATCTTCAGTTTGAATATTGTATTGCTGGGTGATCAAAATCATTAAAGCTGTTGCTGTACAAACGAATAAGGTATCAACATACACAGAAAAGGCCTGGACTAAGCCTTGCTGAGCAGGATGTTCTACTTCAGCGGCGGCGGCAGCATGTGGACCAGTGCCCTGACCCGCTTCATTAGAATAAATCCCCCGTTTTACCCCCCATCCTATAGCAGCACCAAAACCTGCCTGAGCAGTGAAAGCATCACTGAAAATCAGGCCAAACACAGCCGGAACTCTGTCAAGGTTCAGGAACACCACGATCAGCGCCAGTACTATGTAGCCCAAGGCCATAAAAGGCACAACAATTTGGGTAAAGTTAGCAATACGCTTGATACCGCCAAAAATAATGAATGCCAAAATAATCAGAATAAAAGCTAAGCCAATCAGCTTATTACTTCCTACTTCACCAAAGCTGGTGATTACGGCTGTACCTTCGCCAAAAACCTGAGTGATCGCATTACCAACTGCATTGGCCTGAACGCCGGGTAAAAATATGCCACAACCTATAATGGCAGAAATGGCGAACAATATACCTAACCAGCGCCAGCCCAGGCATCGCTCAAAATAATAAGCCGGGCCGCCACGGTACTGACCGTTTTCTTCCACTTTATAAATTTGACCTAAAGTCGATTCAACATAAGCAGTGCTGGCACCTAAAAAGGCTACTATCCACATCCAGAATACTGCGCCTGGCCCGCCAAATCCTATAGCGGCAGCCACACCCGCAATATTACCTACGCCTACGCGGCCGGAAAGAGACACAGCCAAGGCCTGAAATGATGAAATACCTTTATCAGATTCACTATTATTCAGCATCAGTTTGCACATTTCTTTGAAATGACGCACCTGAGCAAAACGGGTTAATATCGAGTAAAACAACCCTGCACCAAGGCAGAGGTAAATCAACGCGGGGCTCCAGACAATGCTGTTTAGCGTACTAATAAAGCCTTCCATTTCCCTTCCTTATAATTATTCTGAATTTAATTTTTCAAACGCCGCTTAATTTGCCATATCAAAAGCAGAATAGCTATGTAGCTAGCTGGTTTCCCAATGTTCTGCGTCAGACTGCAAATCCAAGCTCATTTTTACCCGGAGTTTGTTTAACATCACAACGATAACGCAGGCCAAAGCGGACTACTATTGTTATTTTTTCATTTATCTTTCAATTCTGCCTGCTGCAGGATAAAAATAGTGCAGACCAAAACCCACTGGTCACGACTTAGGGTCCGGTGGCCAAGACTTGCGAATGCCCGCCTGAAACTTATGGTTATACTGACTGGCGCAATGATAACAGGAGTGCCCGGTGTTCAACTCTCAACTAAAACTTTTGCTGCGCTACCACTGCCTGTTCTGGTTGATTATTTTCGCTTTTAGTCTGTTTGCCTGGACCCTGGAATTATTAATCTGGCATAAAGCAGAAGCTTTAAGCTATTTAGGTATGAGTTTTGTCAGTGATGCTGCGGCAATGCTGGTCACCGGAGCGCTGTTGATCTGGTCTCAATATAAAATTAACCAACATAATTTTTCAGTCTGGCAATTGGTACTGGCAGCCGCCTTGGTGACTTGTATTTATGTGCCTCTGGAAAACGCATTTTGGCTGATCCCGATGAAACAGGAGCATTTCGATCCGCGTTTCTTATTAAGCAATTTAGATAGCAACACTCTGGCATTTTTTGTCTGGACAGCCTTGTATCTGGCGTACATTCTCAACCAGCAACGGCATTTGCGCCTGGCGGAATCAGCCCGCTTAAGTCAGAAAATTCAACAGCTTGAATTGCAGGCATTACGCCACCAGCTCAATCCTCATTTTACTTTTAATGCGCTGAATTCGGTTTGTGCTTTGATTGAGGCTGAACGTTTTGACGACGCGGAACAGATGTCCGAGCAACTAGCGTCTTTTTTACGCTACTCTCTGAGCACAGCTCCGGACAGTCTGGTGAAACTTGCAGATGAGCTGGCCGCCATCGAGGCTTATCTGGCGCTACAAAAAACCCGATTCGGAAACAAACTCAAAGTCGACTGGAAAATTGACCAGAATGTCCGACAGCATTTGATCCCAGCGCTGTTGCTGCAACCACTGGTCGAAAACGCCATAAAATATGCCGTAGCCACTCAGCAACAGGGTGCAACTATCACCATAGCAGGACAACAACACAACGGTCAGCTCTGTCTGCAAGTAGAAGATGATGGCCCCGGTGAACAGGCCATTAAGCTGCAGGGACAAAGTTCAGGTGTGGGCCTGACCAATATTCAAAATCGCTTAAGTCAGCATTTCGGCACTACCGCAAGTTTAGTAGTTCAAGCCAGGCAAAAAGGATTCCTGGTCAGCATTCAACTGCCGTTACAGGGAGCTGTCGGATGAATTCAGCTGTCCCCTTCAGTGTTAATAAAGAAAGGTTTTGGTATTGGCATTTGGTATTTTGGCTCACCTATTTATTGGTCAAATATATTCATCTGGCGGTACTGGTGCCACTGGAGAACCATGGCAGATCGGTATTTCCGTATCTGATGATTTACACGCTGATCAGTGCGGTAAATTTTACTGTAACTGGTTATCTGGGACAAAAAGAGCTGGCGCTGGCGATCAACATCAAACAACAGGCATTGCGACTGGCGAGGTGGTTGATCCCTCTTTGGTTGATATTAACTCCGGTACGGCAGCATCTGATGATGAATTATGCCCTGATGCCGTCGGAAACTGACTCTGTGCTGCGTTATGCGCTGGCTTTTAATCTGGTACTTTTGCCAATAGCAGGCTGGTTTGCGCTGTTTTTAGTCTACAAAGCTAACTTACTCAACAGAGCTGAGTTCAGGCAACAGCAGGAATTAGCAAGACAAGCCAGAATGGCTCGATTAAAAGTACTGCGCTATCAGCTGAACCCACATTTTATGTTTAATACATTAAATGCTCTTAACTCGTTGATAGTACAGCGTAAAGGGCTCGAGGCAGAAAATCTGATCCTGCAGCTCTCCACCTTCCTGCGACATTCATTAAAAAATCACACTGAACATCTTATCCCTTTAAGAGAAGAGTTGGACGCTTTAGCCTCTTACCTGGCGATACAGCAAGTACGTTTTGGCGACAGGCTGGAAATTAACTGGCAACTGGATGAACAGGCGATGGAGCAGAAAGTACCGCCTTTATTGCTGCAACCTCTGGCAGAAAACGCTGTGAAATATGCCGTGTCTGAGCTAAAAGGCCGAGCCTGCATAGAGGTCGAGGTGATACAACAAGGTTCAGTTTTACTGCTAAAACTTTCAGATAATGGTCCAGGCACTCAGTTAGCAGCAGGGTGGCCACAACAAGTCAGTTTTGGCAGCCTGCATAATCTGGCTGAACGTCTGAGTTTGTTATTTCATGGTAAGGCCAGCTTAAGCTTCAGCCAACAGCAGGATAAATTTACCGGGCAAATCTCTTTACCTTTGGAGCTACTGCATGCAGCAGATTAAAACTGTAATAGCCGACGATGAGCCATTGGCCATCAGCAATTTAAAAGCCAAACTGGCCACCTACCCTAATATTCATATCGATGCCTGTTTTGATAACGGTGACGAAGTGCTGGCTTATCTGCAGAAAACAGAAGTTGATCTGGTATTTTTGGACATCCAAATGCCGGGAATTAAAGGTATTGAGGTGCTCAAACAACTGAACAAATCTTCTGCTATGGCAGCTCCTTTAATTATTCTGGTGACTGCTTATGACAATTACGCCTTTTCAGCTTATGAGCACTTTGCCTTTGATTATTTGCTCAAACCTGTTTCACGCCAACGCCTGGCTCAAACCCTGCTGGACGCTAAAACTGCCCTGGATAAGCAACAGGATATGCCCGTTGCTCAAGTCCACAGTAAACTTACCTTTAAAACCGGGGCCTCAACTTTATTGTTGGATGATATTGAGATTCTGATGATTGAAGCAGCTGGCAATTACATGTGTGTTTATACTTTAAGTGAAAACCTGATCATTCGGGAAACCATTAAAGAGCTAATGCAAAGATTACCATCTCAGTTTGCTCAGG
>NZ_JAIWOI010000174.1 GCF_020217005.1 Rheinheimera sp.
TGCATCGTTCTACCATAGTCAACTTACATCATGTGCATAAAGTGCAACCACATAACAATGACTATCAATTGTTACTGTCTAATGGCCAGAGCGTAGCGGCTTCCAGGCGGTTTAAAGCCGATTGGTCAGAACAGTTACTCCCCGCCAGATAATTAAGTTTGCACAAACTTATAGCCCGGCAGATAGCTATATTTGCCTGGCTTTTTAGTTTCAACCTGAAGCAAAAAAACGACAAAAAGCGCGGTTCCCTCTGGTCACTTCTGCAATTCCTCTGGTCACAGAGCAGAGGAAAACCTTGAGGTCTGGTAGCAGACTTCAGCTATGGCACTTGCCATAGTTCAACTCAGAGGACAACACCATGAAAACTGCCTTTCTTTTCGCTGCAGCAGTACTGTCAGTATCAGCCACAGCCATGGCTGATACTTATATCCCACCTCAGGTCCAAGATGTTCTGGTAGAAGTCTGCAGTAATACTCAGACTGACGACAGACTGTCATTGCGTAAGACCTTGCATCAGAACCGCTTATCAAAAAAAGCGGCTGTGACCAAAGTAGTCTGCAATGGTCAGGCCTTAATGGATTTCGCCCGCAGTTCGAACGCGAACAAAGTAGTAGCTATGCTAAGTCCTTATGAACAGCGCGCCAAAGTCTCAATTTCCGATCTAGTGGCGCCTTAATCTGTTGACGTTAGCCCTGACTTTTGATTTTAAACAATGACACTGTTGTACTTAAATGGCCGGCCAGTTCAGTCATAGACTGAGCGGCCTGCCCAATCTGTTGATTGCCCGCTAAAACCTGTTCGCCTAACAGTCTGAAATTCTGCACTTGCTGCCTTAATTCCGCCACATCCTGCTGAGCATCACTGGCAATACTGGCTGACTGCTGGCTGACATCTGCCAGTTGTAATATCACAGCACGGCTTTTCTGCAAGGTGTCGACCAAAGCGGAAGACAACTGAACAGACTGAGCAGCCTGCTGCTGATTGGATCCCATAGTGGTGACAGCGGATTGGATCGATTGCACTATGGTCTCCAGCATACGGTTAATTTCAACTGTCGACTGGTGGGTGCGGATCGCCAGAGTCCGCACCTCGTCAGCCACTACTGCAAAACCCCGCCCAGAATCTCCGGCCCTGGCTGCTTCTATCGCCGCATTTAATGCCAGTAAATTGGTTTGAGCAGCAATATCGGCAATAGTTTTAACTACGGTTGAGACCTGATCACCAGCGACCCGCAATGTCAGTAACATAGATGCCGTAGTTTCAATATCAGTGGCCAGCCGGAGTATGCTGTCGCTACTTTGTTTTACCTCTTGCTGAGCCACAACCAATTGCTGTGCCCCTTGCTGAGCGTGCTCTGCAGCAGAAGCTGAGCAGGCTACGCTTTGTTGCATTTGCAACTCAAGTTGCTGCATCAGATCAACTAAACGTCCTATATCATTCTGCAGGTGCTGCACTGTATCAGCGGACACTTCTGTGCTGCTGCTCAGGTTTGCAACTGCTTTGCCGATTTGACCTATAGCGCCCTGAACTTCCCTCATGCCGGCGCTGAATACCTGCAACAAGCCTGTTAAGCTGACAGACATCATGCCGAGCTCACCTTGTTGCTGTTGGTCAAACTGCACCGTCAGATCCCTTTGTTGTGCCAGATAGGTGATTTGGCTGGACAGGCGTTGAATTGGTGTCGCAATTTGCCGCTGCGCTAATACAAAAGCACCAACAGCAACCAGAACCAATACTGAAATTAAACTGATAATAACGACAAAACTCAGGGACAACTGCTGCGCTATCGCCATAGAACCGGTATTCGCATCGGCAGCAACAGCAGCACGCAATTCCCCCAATCGTTTAGCCAAAACGGCGGAACTCTGAGTTAAAACAGCTAATCGCTCTCTGGCCAGATCCCAATCCACAGAAGATGCTGCCATCACAGTGCTTAACTCATCCAGTGCAGCATGGAATAGCTGCAGCTCAGTCTTCACAGATAACTTGAGCTGCCGCTGTAACTCCTGGTCTGCTTGCTGCAGTTTCTGCTCCAGTTGCTGTTGCTTAGTCTTAAAGTTGTCACTGTCTAAGGTAGTACCATACAAAGAGTAACCAGCCAGTTCCAGCTCTTTACTGTTGGATAACAACAGGTCCAACTGAGCCAGAGCTGGTAACGTAATGCCGGTAAAACTGTCGACCCGCAAACGGATTTGCTGGTTATTATTTAAAAGCACAATGGCAGAAATTATCGCCACTATTAGCACTGCAGCGTAACCTGCAATGATTTTACTGCGGATTGAGTGAAACATTTGGGCCATAGGCTACTCCGGTGGGCATCTACAAAGACATAAGTGCAGTTTAAGCTGCTCAATTCAACCAAGACCGACCCAGAGCCAATAAACTTTCGGCTTAGTGACTAAGTTTTTCAAACCTAAGTTTGTGGCCAATAGGTCACCTCCTTGTCATAGCTGATCCTTTATACTTTAGCCTATAAAAGAACAAAGATTGGACAAAAAAACAGCCTTACTCTCCGCCAAGCCCTTGTATCTAAAAAAGATAAATTAAATCCAATTATTTATTCAGTTTTGTTTAAATCTGGTCGCTTTATTATTGAGTTGTAACGGGTTTACTAAATCTCATCGTTTGAAAATGAGACTGCAGCGAGTACACATCTTTACAACGTAGTCAGGGTCACAACAGTACATTAGCGTTTTCAACCACCTATGCGATCAATCTCAAAGGAGATGATAATGAATCCGGTTTCCTCCCACAGAACACGATCTGGTTTTGGCGCCAGATTGGCGGGCATCAGTAAACTACTGAGCCCGGTCTTGTTGTTAGTACTGGGTAACACTGCGAGTGCAGACCCGGTGAATTTAGCTTTAAATAAAAAAGTGACGGCAAGCACTGAACTACGTCGGGCCAAAATGGCTGTAGATGGTGATCCGGGCAGTCGCTGGGAATCAGCCCACAAAGTAGCTCCGAGTTGGCTGGCAGTAGACTTAGGTAGTGTCAGTCAAATCAGTCAGGTCAAGATTGACTGGGAAGACGCCAACGCAGAAATATATGAAATTCAGGGCTCAGACGACAACAGTAACTGGACCACTTTGTCAGTCCAGACTGGCGGTAAAAAAGGCAACAGAACTGATACTGTGGATCTGAACGCCCAGTACCGTTATTTGCGTGTCTTCGCCACTAAACACAGTGAGCATAATGGTTATGGTTTTTCCATTTGGGAATTAAAGGTTTTAGGCACAGCAGGTGACGGCGCACCAGTCTCTCCTGATGCTCCGCCAGCTGGCAGCAGCAATATAGCCAAAGGCAAAACCACCTACGCCAGTAGTCATTTACAATCCTCAGCAAAAGCAGTAGATGGCAATACCGATAGCCGCTGGGAGTCCAACCACCGCGAATCCCCTTCATGGATGTCAGTAGATTTAGGCTCGGTCAGTGCCGTGCAACAAGTCGCTATTCATTGGGAAGCGGCCAATGCAGCCAGCTATGAAGTACAGGGCTCATTGGATAACAGTAACTGGACCACCTTAGTAACGCCTTATATAGATGAGTTTGGTAACAGAATAGACAGATGGGATCTGTCTGGTGACTACCGTTATATCCGCATCAACGCTTTAACACCAAGCTCAGGAAACGCCTGGGGTTATTCAATTCGCGAGCTTGAAGTTTTTGGTCAAACCGGTGAAGCGCCTCCGACAAATCCTACGGAACCAACAGAGCCAACTGACCCTACAGATCCTACAGACCCAACGGATCCGACTGAGCCTACGGATCCAACAGAACCTTCAGAGCCAGCTCCGGAACCTGTACCACTGCCTGAAGGTGCCTTACCTCTGTTCCCTGAAAACACTAAAGTAGTTGAGTAAATTCAGTACAAAGAAGCAGATGGTACTTTAGTGACCTTGATGGGAGCACGCCCAACAGAACGTCATGCCCGCGAACGGGGTGAAGCCTGGGATGCGCCGGATCAGGGACCTGGTCGTTACCTGACCTTCCCACCTTTCTATTTCCAGAACCGTACTTTTGGTCTGGAAATACGCGACACTATCCCGGCTGGTGGCAATACCATCGAAGTCTGGTTGCATGTCAATGAAGGCAGCTTCCGTGGAACTACCTTTAGCTTGTTCCGTAACATCGAAAACCCAAATGTAAGGGATTTTGGCTGGTCGTTGAACTATGGCTTTAATAACCCGAATGAAGGGGGCCAGCCTTTATGCCATTCCGGTAAACGTGAATGCATGATGAGCTTTAACTCTAACTGGCGCACAAGCCCTCATAGTCCGCTGAAAATTGGTGACAAAATTGAACTGGCACCGGCTCCACGTTTATTAACACCAGTGATAGATGGTGGTGGTGAGCGTTATTACTCCTTTGAACAGCTGTATATTGTTGGTGTAGGCATGCGTCCCTGGTACGGTGTAGCACCGAACCTTGACTCTGAACCTCTGCCAAATCATACCCTGCTTGGTGGTGAAACCAGTGTATCGTACAACTACTCGGAAGAACCTTTCCGTATGTTCCAGCAGATGGCGAATAACATAGGGATAGGCAATACCTTAAGATTCTCTAAAGGCCGTCGTTTATTCCATACTTCTTTTGCCTCAGGTATTCACTCAGAGTCCCCAACGCAAAATCCGGTCTTTGCTGAACACCAAAATCAGTTAGGCCCTCGTTATAACAATGAGCGTTGTATAGGTTGTCACCAGAACAATGGTCGCAGTCTGGCGTTAAAATCCGGTGATAAGCTGGACACTTACTCTGTATTTACCGGCATGATGGCGGATGACAAAGTGGTGGCCGATCCACTGTATGGTTTAACTATTCAGGCCAAAGCCAGGGCAGCCAATGCCGATGACTATTCAGTGACTGTCACTGGTTATCAGACTGAAATTAAAACTCTGGCCGATGGCACAACAGTCGAACTGCAAAAACCTCTTTACGAGTTCAAAGGCCCGGTACCAGAGTTGTATTCAGTGCGCCAGGCCCCCCAAGTTATAGGTATGGGGTTACTGGAAGCTATTCCGGAGCAAGCCATTCTGGCGAATGTCGACATCAATGATGTCAATGGCGATGGTGCTAAAGGTGTAGCACATTGGGTAAAAAATCCGGAAACCGGGGCTACTCAGTTAGGCCGTTTTGGTTGGAAAGCCACTAAGGTCAGCGCCCGTCATCAGGCGGCTGAAGCTTTAGTTCAGGACTTGGGCGTGACTTCCCCTGTCTATCCACAACGTTCTTGCCAAAAAGGAGCGGCAGATTGTCAGCAACATTCGGGCACTACTCATATTTCAGAAGGTGAGCTGGAGCATTTAACCCAGTATCTGGGTTTATTGGGTGTACCGGCTCAACGCAGTTTACGCAGCGGTTATCCTGATGGCATTCGGGTATCACCTGAGCACGACGTCAATCCACAACTGATAGCCCAGGGTAAACAGCTGTTTGTGCAAAGCCAGTGTGTAGCTTGTCATACCGCCAGCTTTACCACAGGCAAAACTCACCCTCTGGCCGAGCTGCGCAATCAGAAAATCCAGCCATACAGCGACTTATTGCTGCACGATATGGGCGCTGGTTTAGCCGACAATCTACCACAGGGCAAAGCCTCAGGTTCTATGTGGCGTACCGCGCCGTTATGGGGTTTAGGTAGTCTGAAGTATGTGCAGGGTGGCGAAGATAAAGTACGTTATCTGCACGATGGCCGCGCCCGTACTTTGGACGAAGTTATTTTATGGCACGGCGGCGAAGCCACTCAAAGCCGCAGCCTGTATGAAAACCTGACCGCAGAGCAACGTACAGCAGTAAAAGCTTTCTTACAGTCCTTGTAATAGGTTGAAATCAATGAAAAAAGCCGCAGTTCTTTATTAAAAGTAAGCGGCTTTTTTATTGGCTGGACAAGCGATAAAAAGTGGTTCAGAGCCGGTCGATTTTTTTAGCGTAATGCCAGGCAATGGCAATCAGAAACAGGCCCCCCAAGATCAGCGAGAAAAAAGCCGGAGACTGCAACAGGCCAAGTTCAGTCTTCAAGCTTGCGGCTAAAGCGACACCCAAAGCGGTTCCAAACAAAATCCCTATCAGAGTCAAAGCAACAACAACAAACTTTAATGTGCTTTTTAAGTCGTTACGTTTGGCGTTTTGTACTGAACTCATCATTAGAAATCTCCCTTAATCTTTAAAAATGCTGACAGCCTCTCCGGCTTCTGTATATAAAACTGCCAGAATAAAAAAATGAGATCAAGGCGTTGCGATAAAACTCCCAGCTGACACTCTGTAAAAAAAGGCAGCCTTACGGCTGCCAATGTCAGTCTAAACCGACCACGTAAATCAACAATTACGAAGGGAATATACCCAAAGCCCTGTCAATACTTCAGGTATAGTCGGCCATGCGCCAGGGTTAAGAAAACTGGTTCATGGTATTGTCTTTCCCTGAAGCCTTCAGCGCAGCTTCTCCAGAGAAGTACTCTTTGTGATCATCACCAATGTCCGAACCCGACATATTCTGGTGTTTCACACAGGCGATGCCCTGACGAATTTCCTTGCGTTGTACACCAGCCACATACCCCAACATACCAGCAGCACCAAAATACTCTTTGGCCAGATTGTCGGTCGACAAGGCCGCTGTATGGTAAGTCGGCAAAGTGATCAGGTGATGGAAAATGCCTGCTTCACGGGCAGCATCAGCCTGGAAAGTCCGAATACGGTTGTCGGCTTCCAAGGCTAATTCAGTGCTGTCGTAGTCAGCACTCATCAGTTGGGCTCTATCGTACGCAGACAGATCTTTACCTGCTGTTTTCCAGGCATCAAATACCTGCTGACGGAAATTCAGCGTCCAGTTGAAAGACGGGCTGTTGTTGTACACCAGCTTGGCATTAGGCACCACTTCACGAATACGGTTGACCATTTCAGCAATCTGACCGACATGAGGTTTTTCTGTTTCAATCCATAACAAATCGGCACCGTGCTGCAATGAAGTAATGCAATCCAGCACCACACGATCAACACCACTGCCTGGCTTGAACTGGAACAAACCACTTTGCAGGCGTTTTGGTTTTAACAGCTTGCCATTGGCTTTGACCACCACATCGCCATTTTGGATATCGGAGGCGCTTTGAATGTAATCACCATCTAAAAAGCTGTTGTATAAATCACCTAAATCCCCCGCTTCGTTGGTGACAGCGATTTGTTTAGTTAAACCAGCACCCAACGAATCAGTACGAGCCACAATAATGCCGTTTTCGATGCCTAATTCCAAAAAGGCATAACGCACCGCATTAATTTTTGCCAGGAAATCTGCGTGAGGCACTGTGACTTTACCGTCCTGATGACCACATTGTTTTTCGTCCGACACCTGGTTTTCAATCTGAATGGCGCAGGCACCGGCTTCAATCATCTTCTTCGCCAGCAGATAAGTGGCTTCGGCATTACCAAAACCAGCATCTATGTCAGCAATAATAGGCACTACGTGGGTTTCGAAGTTGTCGATTTTATTCAGCACTTCGGCGGCTTTGGCTTGATCGTCTTTGGCACGCGCATCATCCAGCTCACGGAATAAACCACCTAATTCACGGGCATCGGCCTGCTTTAAGAAGGTATATAACTCTTCGATTAACGCAGGCACTGCAGTTTTTTCATGCATCGACTGATCAGGCTGAGGGCCAAATTCAGAACGCAATGCAGCTATCATCCAACCCGATAAATACAGGTATTTACGCTTAGTGGTACCGAAATGTTTCTTGATGGCGATCAGTTTTTGCTGACCGATAAAACCATGCCAGCAACCTAAAGACTGAGTGTACTGACTGCTGTCAGCATCATAAGCTGCCATATCTGCACGCATAATATCTGCAGTGTACTGCGCTATATCTAACCCTGTTTTAAAGCGATTTTGCAGCTGCATACGGGCGGCAGATTCAGCATTAATAGCGGCCCAGCCTTTTCCTTGTGCTTTGCAGCTTTGTTCCAGTTGTTTAATGGTCTGTTGATACGCTGACATGATGCATCCTCTGTGGTGTTGTCTTTAGTTTGTCCGGCTTTTAGTAAGTGCCGCTGTTGACATTCACTATAGGTTTCAAAATATAGATTCATGTAGCTGATTTTTTTGATTCTCGTCATTCATTGTGTGAATATGTAAAGCACTAAATCAGCCTTTAACTGGCGGCGTAATAGCCCTAAGAAGCGGAAGCAGATGAATATCAGCAAAATTGACCTGAATTTATTGGTGTATCTGGATGTATTACTGCGGGAAAAAAACGTCACCCGCGCAGCCAACCAGCTGAATATCACTCAGCCTGCCATGAGCAATGGCTTAAAACGACTGCGGGATTTATTAAACGACCCTATTCTGGTGCGTACTTCAGACGGTATGGTGCCAACAGAGCGGGCAAAAGATCTGGCACCAGTAGTACGGGGTATTTTGCTGACACTGGAAGAAACCTTACAACCAAATAAAGACTTTGAACCAGAACACAGCCATCGCGTTTTTCGCATTATGGCCAGCGATTATGCAGCATCTACCCTAATCCCGGCTTTGCTTAAGAAGCTACGGGCTCAGGCACCTTGTACTTCGCTGGACATTATGACTCCGTCAGATGTGACCTTTCATGATGTAGAAAATGGCAAAGTGGATATGGCAATTAACCGTTTTGATCAACTGCCGCAATCTTTTCACCAGAAAACCATTTGGCGTGATAGTTTTGCCTGCCTGGTCAATAGCTTAAACCCTATTCTTGGTAACTTTAATTTAGACACTTACCTAAAAGCCCAGCATATCTGGGTCAGTAAAACTGGCTTTGGTGTAGGTGTGGGTATGGATCCGGCTGACGTGCAAAAACTGGGTTGGGTGGATGAAGCCTTAGCCAAGTTTGGCAAGCAGCGCAGCATCAGCGTTTTTACCCGTAACTATCATGTGGCTATGCATTTGGCAGTAGAGACAGATTTGATTGCAACTTTGCCTTTACGCGCTGCGCTCCTGTACCAGAATGACGCGACGATGAAAGTGCTGGATCCGCCTTTTCCAATCCCTTCGATAGAGCTGAAAATGATCTGGAGTCCGTTATTACATCAGGATGCCAGTCATATCTGGCTAAGGCGATTAATTACCGAAGTGGCAGACGAGCTGCATTTGTAAGCATTAAATTGGGGTCAGATCACATTAGTTATGCATAACTAATGTGATCTGACCCCAATTTTATTAAGCAGTTAACAGCTCATAAGCCGGCAGGGTCAGGAAATCAACCAATTGATCTGCTGTGGTAATTTGTAGCAGTAATGCCTGAGCACGCTCAAACTGTTGTTGCTGCCACAATTCCTCACCCACCTCTGCGCGCACTACTGTCGCTTCTTGCAGCAACATCTGTGCGAACAACTCCTTCGTCACTAACTGGCCATTATTTAAACTTTTGCCGTGTTTAATCCATTGCCAAATAGAGGTACGGCAAATTTCAGCCGTTGCAGCGTCTTCCATCAGGCCATAAATTGGCACACAGCCTTTACCACTGATCCAGGCGGCGATGTACTGCAAAGCCACGCGAATATTAGTTCGCATACCGGCCTCTGTGCGCTCACCAGAACTTGGCGCTAATAAATCTGCTGCTGTGACAGGCGCATCCTCAGCGCGACTGACATGCAACTGATTGGTTTTGCCATTGGTCAGGTATTGGTTAAACACGTCATTCGCTGTTGCTGCTAAACCAGGATGCGCTACCCAGGTGCCGTCATGACCGTTGCTGGCTTCGCGTTCTTTATCCGCTGTCACTTTGGTTAAAATTGCCTGATTTGCAACAGGGTCTTTTGCCGGAATAAATGCCGCCATCCCTCCCATCGCCAAAGCTCCGCGCTTGTGGCAGGTTTTGATCAGAAGTTTTGAATAGGCCGATAAAAACGGCTGATCCATAGTCACTACCTGACGGTCCGGTAACACGCGGTCAGCATGATTTTTTAAAGTTTTGATATAACTAAAAATATAGTCCCAACGACCGCAGTTCAGCGCCACTATGTGCTCACGCAGTGCATG
>NZ_JAIWOI010000175.1 GCF_020217005.1 Rheinheimera sp.
CAGAATCTCGTCCATTTCAAAGACTGCAGGCAAAGTCTCAATCAACACCGTAGCGCGGATAGTGCCTACAGGCTGATTAAACTTGGTTTGGGTAAAACGGAATACTGCGTCCCACCAGGCCGCTTCTTTATAACTCTGCAGTTTTGGCAGGTAATAATATACGCCAGATCCTTTGGCCAAACGGGTTTGGTAGTTATGGAAAAAGTACAAAGCAAAATCAACCAGGGAGCCGGGAACGGCTTCGCCATCCACTTCTAAATGTTTTTCCCACAGATGTAAACCACGCACACGGGCAATCAATAAGGCTTGCTTGTCACGCAATGCATATTGTTTGCCTGACTGAGGGTCGCAGTAGCTGATAGTGCCTAAATTAGCATCGCGTAAGTTAATTTGACCTTCAATGACGCCATCCCAGCTAGGTGCCTGCGAATCTTCAAAATCGGCCATAAAAACTTTTACATCAGCATTTAAAGCGTTGATGATCATTTTACGATCCACAGGTCCGGTGATCTCAACCCTTCTGTCCTGCAGGTCAGCCGGAATGGCCGCGACCTTCCAGTCGCCTTGCCTGATATCTGCAGTTTCTGCACGAAAATCTGGTAAAGCACCTGCGTCATAAGCAGCCTGCTCATTGCGGCGTTGTTGTAGCAGTTGTTTAAGTGGAGTGCGAAACTCACGCGTCAGTTCAACCAATAGTCGGCAGGCTTCAGGCGTTAATATAGTTTGAAATTCTGCCGGCAGACGGCCCTTGATCTCTAATCCTGCTGTGTTGCTGCTTGTCATTGTTGTGCTCCTTGTCAGTAGCAATACGAAGTCACTCCACTATAAGCCGAACATCAGTACAACCCCACCATTTCAGCCATTAATAGACTATATGCCAAACATTCAGCTAAGTTATACTAAATAGAGCTTTTATTCTAACTTGTTGGCACAGCTTATGCTTCTACGTAAGTGCAGCCGACTATTTCAGGCTGCAGAGTCAAAAGTTTGTCGGAGGTCATGAATGGAAGTTTTAATTTTAGTATTAGCCGTGTTAGTTGTGGTTGCTGCTTTTCTGGCAAGCCGCTTTATGAACCATGGCAATCCTTTTCCATTTAATAAAAAAAGCAGCCTTTTTACTCAGGTCGAACGTTCTTATCTAAACATGCTGGAACAAGCTGTTAAAGGTAAATACAAAGTAATGAACAGAGTAAAGATGGCCGATATTCTGGAATTAAAAAGCAATGTTGATACCAAATCCCGTATCGCCGCGGCAGTAAAACTGAATGCTAAATATCTGGATTTCGTACTCTGTGATCCGGAGGATATGAGCATTGTCGCTGTGGTTGATCTGGTGAATAACAACAGCAAAAACGGTCACAAAGCAGTACCTGACTGGTTTGTCAGTGGCGCTTTTGAAGCAGCCGGTATCCCTTATGTACGGATGAAAATTAAAACCGGTTATACCATAGCAGACATTCAGCAAGGCTTGGCGGCCAAGATTGGTCAAAGTAGCTTAAAGCCTGAACCTCTGCTCAAAGGGACTGTAAAGAAAAGTCCAACCAGACCTATACGCCCACTGGAAGCAGCGGTTGAAGCAACAACCCTACCTTCTATAGTACCGGAGCGTAGCATTCGTTCTCAGTCTACAGCCATGATCCATTAAAGACTGAATCGAACTTAAAAATTTCAACAACTTCAGGCATTTGGAACATAAGTCACTCCGCTCGCCTAAAGACCGAAGCCGCTCGCTGCAACGAGCGGCTTCATTTTTTTGCCTGATCCTGAAAAATTTTTCTAAAGTCCCCGATCCTTTTGCCGATACGTTGTTTGGAGATATGGCATGGGAGTGACTATGACACAATCCGTAGGCTCAACGGCAGTTAGCCAGAGCTATGAACTACTGGGTGCCAGTCTGGCAAAATCCCAGCAAAAACAGGAAGGGAGACAAACGATGCAGTTGCTGGAAAGCGCTGTTAATTCGTCTCCGGCATTGCAGTCGCCAAGTCCGGGTCCTGTCGGCAGCCTGGGTCAGAATATTGACATCAAGGTCTAAACTTAAATTGGGGTCAGAGTAAAATTAATTCCGCAGATTTGATTTTACTCTGACCCCAATTTTTTAGCTCCACTCGTCTGAAGTGGGCAAAGCGGCAAAAGCACCATATTTCTGACAGGTTAAAGATCCAGCTTTGATCGCTTGGCTGATTAGTAGCTGCTGCGCATTGTGGTCTGAAAGTAAGTCAGAAAAACTCTTTCCTTCAGTGAATTGTTTTGCGATCTGATATAACCAGGCTCCGACAAAGGCATCCCCTGCCGCGGTAGTATCCAACACAGGAACAATGGCAACTGGCAAAGTAAAAGCCGCTGTTTTAGTGTAGCTCTGCACTTCGCCAGCACCTGCCGTTACTACCAGCCAGGCTGGTCGAAAAGTCAAAATATGGCGCAGCCATTGCTGCCGGTCTTTCCCCTCTGCAAGATAGTCCAGTTCATCTTCACTTAATTTCACGACATCAGCCATTTCCAGCAGTTGAATAACTAACTCTCTGCTGGCATTGCCCTCACTCCATAAGTTATGGCGTAAATTGGCGTCCACCGACACCAGCCAGCCATGCTGTTGCGCCAATCGCACCAGGGCAAAACTGGTTTGAGCTATATCAGGCTCGGTCAGGCTATTGGAACACAAATGCAAGATACCTTTTTGCTGCCAAAGTTCAGCAGGACAATGCTCTGCTTTATATAGCAAATCCGCCGCTGGCGGACGATAAAAGGAAAAGCTGCGATCTCCCTGCTGATTTAATGCGACAAAAGCCAAAGCTGTTTTAGCGTCAGTAGTCTGACGGACCGCACTGCAATCCACAGCGTAACTTTGCAACTCATTAAGCAAGAAATCGCCAAACATATCTTTACCCAGCATGCCGATAAATTTGCTGTGACCACCCAATTTAGCCACGGCCACTGCCACATTAGCAGGAGCACCACCAGCAAAACGCTGGAACAGGCCAGGCTGATGCTTGTCCTGTAAAAAGTCGATCAGAACCTCACCAAAACAACATACCGGAGTTGTCTGCATTTATTTTGCTCTCCTCAAATAAGGTGCAAAATCAGCACCAAACTAAAACGTTTCAGAATCACTTTAGCGACTTAGAGTTCAAGTGTAAATAATCAACACTTAAATTCAACATTCTGTCGCTAAAAGCCTTGCCAAAATGCAGAAAATGAAGTTCTATTAAGCACATCTTAGTGTAGACCGGAACTGTCGCCATGCAAAAAAGTACAGCTCAGTTGCTGGAAAATCCAGAACTGTTGCTTTTTGAAAGCAAAAAAACACTTAAACGATTAAGCAAATCTTTAAAAACGGCAGCAAAAGACAGTTGGCCAGAACTGCACAACAGATTGGAGCAACAGCTGCCCGTTTTGCTTGAGCTTTATCTTCGTCTCTACGCGGAGCAGTATGACTGTTATTACCATCTGGAACAGTTGTTACTGCTACTGGCAAAAAGCGCTGCCCAGCGCCCTTCCTACTTACGCCAGGAAGATGCAGAGCCACAAAACTGGCATAAAGATCCTGCAGCCCTCGGAGCTGCGTGTTATGTCGATTTATTTGCCAAAGATTTTCAGGGACTGGCTCAACGTATTCCTTATCTGAAACAAAGTGGCATTAACTACCTGCATCTTATGCCACTGTTTAAAGCACCAGAACCCAATAGTGACGGTGGTTATGCGGTATCAGATTATCGCAACACCATGCCACAACTTGGCACTATGCAGCAGCTCGCAGAGCTGATGCAGCAATTGCATCAGCAAGGCATTAAGCCAGTGCTTGATTTTGTCTTTAACCATACATCAGACGAACATCGCTGGGCAGAAAAAGCCAAAGCGGGTGATGCAGAGTACCGCAACTTCTATTTTTTCCTGACGGAGCAGGAACGTGATCAATTTGCCCCAAGCTTACGTGAAATATTCCCGGAAATTCGCCGTGGCTGTTTTACTCAGGACCAAGCGTCTGGCTTGTGGGTATGGACTACTTTTAATAGCTTTCAGTGGGACTTAAATTACGCCAATCCTGCCGTATTTAATGCCATGGCGGAAGAAATGTTGTTTCTGGCAAATCAGGGCGCGTCAGTGCTGCGTTTGGATGCGTTGGCTTTTGTCTGGAAAGAAGCTGGCACCAACTGCGAAAATCTGCCCAAAGCTCACACTCTGATCAAAGCTTTTAATGCTGTGGCTCGCATAGCTGCACCTGCTTTACAGTTTAAATCTGAAGCTATAGTGCATCCTGATGAAGTAGTGAAATATATTGCGCCGGAAGAATGTCAGTTATCCTATAACCCGCTTTTGATGGCATTGTTGTGGAATAGCCTCGCCACCCGTAAAACCCGCTTATTAACTGAATCCTTGCGCAAACGTTTTGCCATTAACCCTCTGTGTAGCTGGGTGAATTACATCCGTTGTCATGACGATATTGGCTGGACTTTTGACGACAGTATCGCCTGGCAACTAGGCATAAATCCGGATCACCACCGCCAGTTTTTAAACCAGTTTTATACAGGTCAGTTTGAGGGCAGTTTTGCTGCCGGAGTGCCTTTTCAACAAAACCCTGTGACAGGAGATTGCCGCGTCGCTGGCATGCTATCGTCTTTGGCCGGGGTAGAAAAAGCTGAAATTGACAACAATAGCTTGCATCTGCAGCACGCCTTGCAACGCATTTATCTGCTCAATTCTGTGATTTTAAGCATAGGTGGTTTGCCGCTGTTGTATATGGGCGACGAGCTGGGCTTAAAAAATGATTACAGCTATGTGTTAGATCCCGCGAAAAAAGACGACAGTCGTTGGGTAAACAGGGTTGCAGTCACGGATAATCAACTGGCATTGGCAAGCTCTACCGATACATTGTCTGGCCATATTTATCAGCAATTACAACAACTTATAAACACCAGAGCTCGATTGCCATTATTGGGTTCAGGCAGCACCGAGATACTACAGGATGACAATCCACATTTGTTTTTATACCAGCGGCAATTAGATGAAAAACGTCTGGTCGCTGCGGTCAACTTCTCAGAACATCCGCAACTTTGCCACTCTCTATCAGGACAGTTATGGTTCGACCAGCTTACAGCGAAAAAACTGCCTGCAGGTCCATTGCAACTTTTACCTTATCAGGTGCTGTGGTTGACTCCTGTGCACTAAGGGTCCATTCCCTGATAACACCTCCCCGGGTGTTTGACTTTGACAGCCCCTGCAAAGGGGCTTTTTTTATCTATGACTTCATCATTTTTCTTGTTGTATGATTCGAAAAAATTAAGCCGCTGAGCCTATATGACAGACTACCACGCCCTCACTACAGATTTGCTACTGCATGATACCTTTCGAATGAACTGCCTGCGGGCTGCACGGCAGCTCAAGCTTGAAGACTACTATTTAGCAGCAGGCTTCTTACGGAATGCCATCTGGGATCATCTGCACGGGCTGTCAAAAATGACACCGCTGAACGATATCGATTTGGTGTATTTTGACTCTACAGACAAGTCCACTGAAACAGAGCAGCAACTGACTTTTCAGCTGAACAGCCAGCGACCGGAGGCCAGTTGGGAAGTACGGAATCAGGCCAGAATGCATCTGCTGCATGGCCATGCGCCTTATCAAAACACAGTAGAAGGTATTGCACAGTGGGTCGAAATTGCCACTTGTGTTGGCGTGCGACTGGAACAAGACGACTCGTTTAGCTTTTGTGCGCCTTACGGTCTCGAACACAACTGGAGCCTGAAGTTGCAAGTAAACCCGTTTAATCCAAGACCTCAGCTTTTTACAAAGCGAATACAGCAAAAAAACTGGCTGAAGCTCTGGCCTCAGCTGCAACTTATCAGTTGATTAGCTATCCGCGCGAAGGTGCTCTGGTTCCGGTTAGTCCTGGCATAGCTTCCCGTATTAGCTGTAAAAACTTCCGTAGTCGGGCTGGATAATAACTGGCATAGGGATACATCAGATAAACAGGTAAAGGCGCAGCGCACCACTGGGGTAACAAGTGCACCAGCCTGCCTTGTGCTAAATCGTCCTGTACTATCCAGGCCGAACATACACCAACCCCCACACCGGACAAAATGGCATTGCGTAATGCAAACAAACTGTCTGTACTGAATTTTGGTTGAAACTCCAGCTGATGGCTGGCATTGAGCTGACCGCTTTTTAACAGAATATGAGTGCGGTAAAAACTACTTAAGGCCAACCAGGGCAAATCAGAAAGCTGTTCCACCTGGTTAATCTGCGGATAGCGGGCCAGAAGTTCGGGCGATGCCACCACAAAACGTGGCACCTCAGCCACCAACACCGCCACCATAGCAGTGTCGGTAATTTCGCCTACATGGATAGCGCAGTCTATGCCGTCATGAATAAAGTCCGGGGAGTGATCGTTGAGCTGCCAGTCGACACTCATCTGCGGATACTGGTTCAGGTAACTGACCAAAGGCTCAATCAACTGCTGTTGACCAAATGCATGAGGAGCCCGCACTTTTAAAGTCCCTACCGGTTCGTCTGAGGCCTGCCTTAAATCATCTTCCAGTTCATTCCAACAGTTCAGTAATGTTTTGGCATGCTGATAACAACGTTGCCCATCGTCTGTTAGCTTCATGGCATGGGTGGTGCGCAGCAGCAGTTTTACGCCAAGCAGAGACTCCAGCGCCTGTAAGCGCCGACTGATAGTGGGTTGTGTCGTATGCAGCTGAGCAGCGGCGGCGGATAAGCTACCGCTTTCTACTATACGCACAAAAGTGTGCATCAAGTCTATACGATCAATGCCAGAATTTTTGAATATGCTCATACGTAATACGTATATCAGTTTTACTTTGGCTGTGGCTACCACTTATTGGCGGTTTATTGAAAAATTCTCCCTCACCATAGTGTTACTCCAGCTGGTCTGGATACTGGAATAGAGTTATGTCAGCACAAAGCCTGTCGCACAACACAGAAATACACCATTTATCCCGCCAGACTATTTTCACTCTGGCCACAGGCACGGGTTTGAGTGTCGCTACTATTTATTACAACCAGCCTTTGCTCGGGTTGATGGCACAGGACTTACAGGCCAATGTCAGCAGCACTGGTTTTGTGCCTACCTTTACCCAAATAGGCTATGCGCTGGGGATTCTGCTATTGGTACCCTTAGGGGATAAATTCAACAGACGTTACATTATCCTGCTCAAAAGTCTGTTATTGAGTTTAGCCTTACTGCTCTGTTCACTGATGCCAGCGCTCGAAGGCTTGCTGCTGGCAAGTCTCGCTATAGGTATTCTGGCCACTATGGCACAGGATATAGTGCCAGCCACTGCAGCTTTAGCCCCTGCTGAGCATAGAGGTCGAACTGTTGGAGCTGTCATGACCGGATTATTAACCGGCATCCTATTGTCCAGAGTATTCAGTGGCATGGTTGGTGAATATTATGGCTGGCGCATGATGTATCAATTGGCTGCTCTGAGCATTCTGCTGATTGGCTTCAGACTCTGGTGGCTGTTACCTGATTTTGCTGCAGATACCAAACTAAGTTATCCGGCGTTGTTAACATCTATGGCCGGGCTTTGGAAAAAATACTCCGCACTGCGCCGTGCTGCCTGGTCTCAAGGCTTATTGTCTGTCGCCTTCAGCGCCTTTTGGTCAACTTTAGCAGTGATGCTGCACACAGATTTCCAGCTGGGCAGCGCTGTGGCTGGCGCCTTTGGTTTGGCTGGGGCTGCAGGGGCGTTGGCGGCACCTTTGGCTGGTGCTATCGCCGATAAACAAGGACCAGAGCGTGTCACTCAGTTGGGGGCAGCTTTGGTAGCCCTGTCCTTTGCCGCTATGTTTTTGCTGCCACTGTTGCCAGTCAATGGTCAGATCCTTTTGCTTGTAGTGAGCGCTATAGGTTTTGATTTAGGTGTACAAGCTGCGCTTATCGCCAATCAAACTCTGGTCTATGGCCTGGAGCCTGAGGCGCGTGGCCGGTTAAATGCACTGTTATTTACCTCCGTATTTATTGGCATGGCGACAGGTTCAGCCTTGGGCAGCATTGCGCTGGCAGACTTTGGCTGGACTGGAGTCATCAGCCTGGCCACAGTGGCAGCTATCGCCAGTTTATTGGTCAGATTAAAGGCTAAATCAGCGTAATTCATTATCAGGGGCAGCTCTACTGCTGCCCCTTTTTTAATACCGCCACTTAATAGGTAAAGAACCCGCCAACCACCGCATTTAGCATTGATTTGTAAGCGAAAATCAAGCACTCTGAAATCGCTTTCAATGACAATAAAAAGGACAGGGTTATGCTTTTTTTTAAGAAAAAACTAACAAAAACTGCTGGGGTATTAAGTCTGGTGTTAGCCAGCACAGCTTCAGGTTTCAGCTATGCCGATACAGTCTCTATTACCGCCACAACACCACAATTAAGTGTGCAGTTATGGTCTGTCAAAGATGCAATGCAAGCCGACTTTGAAGGCACACTGACTAAGCTCGCCGCTATGGGTTTTGATGGCGTAGAGTTTGCCGGCTTTTTTGGCCAATACGCCAATGACCCTGCTGGTTTAAAAGCATTTTTAACCAAACTTGGCTTAAAAGCTTCAGGTGCTCATGTACCTTTTGAAAAGTTAAGTCCAGAGCAACTTGAAGCCACAGTGGCGTTTTACAAAGCCATAGATTGTCATTATTTAATTATTCCCATGGATCAGCGTGCTTTTACCGTCGAAGGTGCCAAAGCTGTGGCTGCTGATTTAGCCGCTGTGCAGGAAAAACTGACGCCACATGGCATGCATGTTGGTTATCACAACCATAAACCAGAAATGCTGGGTGAGATGGGCAAAACCCCATGGGATGTGATTGGCAAAAACACCAGCAGCAAAGTGATTTTGCAGCAAGATGTCGGCTGGACTGAAGTAGCAGGCAAAGATCCGGTGGATTTTGTCAAAGCTTACCCTGGCCGTACTATCACTACCCACTACAAAGCGTCGGCGCCAGAACCTGGTAATACTGAAGATCCTATTCTTGGTAAAGACACCACTGACTGGAAAGCCTTAATCACCGCCAATAAAACTATAGGTGGCACCCAATGGTTAGTGGTAGAGCAGGAATCTTACCCTCAAGGCATGACTCCGATGCAAAGTGTTGAAGCCTCATTAAAAGGTGTGCAGGCCATCATCGCAGACATGAAGTAATGAAAATGGGGTCAGATCAGATTAGTTATGCGTAACTAATGTGATCTGACCCCATTTTTGGGTTACAGCTTACGCACCCAGATATTGCGGAAGCTGACGCTGTCGCCATGATCCTGCAGTTTCAGTGGCAAGCAGCCATGCGCTTTGACTTGCGGCGCACCTATCCATTCGGTAGTACCGGCAATTTCAGTGTGGTTTTGCAGTAAAACCCCATTGTGCAGCACTGTGACATAACCAGGTGATAAGCGTTTTTCACCGTCAAAACGTGGCGCTTTGTAGATAATGTCATATTCCTGCCACTCGCCCGATGGACGGGTTGCATTGGCTAATGGAATAGTCTGTTTGTAGACAGCACCAGCCTGACCATTGGGATAGGTTTTATTCTGGTACGAATCTAAAATCTGGATTTCGTACATTTCCTGTAAAAAGATACCGCTGTTGTTACGCAGCTGGCCTTCTTTATCCATCCGATCTTTACCAACACGCCATTCCAGATGCAGCTGAATATCGCAAAAGGACTCCTTGCTGCGGATATCGCCAGTACCGGGTTTTACCGTTAACACACCGTCTGCCATAGTCCACTGTGCAGCAGCGCCAGTATTGACCGAGGTCCACTGTGACAAGTTTTTATCCAGCAGTTGTATCGCATCTGAAGGCGCCTGGCCTTCCAGTGCAGTGACTACAGGCGGCACAGGAGTCCAGACTTCAGTTTTAGCAGCTAAGGCATGACGCTCGGCATCTGTTAATTTGCTCAGATCCGTGGCGGCCATCACAGCTGTGCTTAAGGATAAAGCGGCGCCAATCCATACATATTTCATCATAGTTACCTTTAAAAAAGGCGGACTAAGCCG
>NZ_JAIWOI010000176.1 GCF_020217005.1 Rheinheimera sp.
CCTGATTAAACACAGGAAAAAGCGAAGCCGGATCAGGTCGCCCAGGCGCGATCGCCTTTTTTATACGGCATATTGCCGTCATAACGGCCCGGTACTGCGACATAACGCAGCACTTCAGTGGCTCCGACTTTAGAGGTGAAAAACACCATCAGTGTCAGCTGTTTTACCAAGATAAAATAATGAGGTGCCGGGCCTGAAGCTTGTTTGGCTTCCTGATCCAGCTTCGACAGTAATTCATGTTTCTGCGCCGCAGTCAGTTGCATAAAGTCTTTGCCAAACTGCTTTTTCGCTAAGGCTTTAATGCTTTTTAAGCCTTCAAAAAAGATAGTTTGTTGCGGCAAATCGTAACAATCAGCCACCATCACCGCCATTGCAGCACCACAGCCCGCATCTTTGGCACCTGGCGTGTCGGTTTTTGGCAAAATAGTTTCGGCAATTTCATCCAAAAAGGCGATATCTGTCTGGGTAAACAGTGCTTTACCCGCATCCGCGGATTTCTGATCTGCTGCCCATAAATCGCCGCCAACCATAGCCATACCGGTTGCGGCCGCTATCATTTTCAAAAGGTCACGTCTGTCCATATTACAGGTCTCCTTTTTTCAGCGCGTCTACAGCATAAGCCGCAGCACGGGCTGTCAGCGCCATATAGGTTAAAGACGGGTTCACACAAGACGCTGAGGTCATAGCAGCCCCATCTGTGATAAAGACGTTGGGTGCATCCCACACCTGGTTAAAGCCATTCAATACCGAAGTTTTAGGGTCGCGTCCCATACGTGCAGTGCCCATTTCATGGATACCTTTGCCCGGATGGCATTCACCATTAAAACCCTGAACGTTTTTAGCGCCGCCAGCGGTAAGGATATCGATACCATCCTGCATCATATCTTTACGCATCTTGATTTCGTTGGCTTTCAGTTCAGCGTCCATCGCCAGCACTGGTAAACCCCATTTGTCTTTGACAGTACGGTCTAGCGAAATTTTATTGCTGTGATCCGGTAAAATCTCACCAAAACCACTCATACCTATAGTCCAGGTACCAGGTTCAGCTAAAGCGTTTTTCAGATCGGCACCTATGCCCATCTCAGCCACGTTTCTTTGCCAGCCCTGACGACTGGCTGCGCCCTGATAACCAAAACCACGTAAATAATCACGTTTATCACCGCCCCAGTTACGGAAGCGTGGGATATAAAAACCTGTAGGACGACGGCCAAAATAGTATTTGTCGTCAAAACCTTCGATTTCACCAAAAGCACCGGCATTTAAGTGGTGGTCCATCACGTTGTGGCCCAGCTCACCGCTGCTGCTGCCCAAACCACCTTCCCAGATATCCGTGGCTGAGTTCATCAGCACCCAGGTGGAGTTAAAGGCTGAGGCATTCAGGAACACGATTTTGCTGGTGAACTCGTAAGTCTGCATGGTTTCGCTGTCCAGCACTTCCACACCACGGGCGCGTTTTTTGTCTTTGTCATACAACACTTGGGTGACGATAGAAAATGGACGCACTGTTAAATTGCCGGTTTTCATCGCCACAGGCAAAGTAGAAGACTGAGTACTGAAATAAGCACCAAAAGGGCAACCTAACCAGCATTTATTGCGGTATTGGCAATTAACGCGGTTTTGTTCAGGTTTGGGTTGAGAAATGTTGGCTGTACGGCCACAGATCAAATGACGGCTGCCACCAAAGGCTTTTTTCAGTCGTTCTGAGACAGATTGCTCGACCACATTCAATGGGAAAGCAGGTAGGTACTGACCATCAGGTAATACATCCAGACCGTCACGATTGCCTGAAATACCAGCAAAACGTTCGACATAGTCATACCAGGGCGCCAGATCCTTATAACGTATAGGCCAGTCGACTGCTATGCCCTCTTTTAAGTTGGCTTCAAAATCTGCTTCGTTTAAACGGTAACTCTGGCGGCCCCATAACAAAGAGCGTCCACCCATATGGTAACCACGGAACCAGTCAAAACGTTTAATCTCAACATAAGGTGATTCATCCTCACGGGCCCACATGCCGTAGGTGCTTTCATTCAGCGTATATTCCCGCTTCAGCACCGGATGCATGTTCTTCATCTTCTCTGTCGCTTTGTCGCGATGCGGATAATCCCAGGCTTCTTTAAAGGCATTGGTGTAGCCTTTGATATGTTCGATATCACGGCCACGTTCTAACAATAAAACTTTCAGGCCTTTTTCGGTCAGCTCTTTGGCGGCCCAGCCACCGCTAATGCCAGACCCGACCACTATGGCGTCGTAATGATTCTGCGCAACTGTCATCTTGTTGTCCCCTGTTGGGCGGGTTTTGTACCAGTCATATCGGGATGACTTTGGCTACATACCCTGTTTTCATTATTTTTGGCAAAGCAGTCAGGCCGCTTTGTCCCGGTTTAAACGTCACAAATACGAATAGCCTGAGCCAGTGACTGCGCCCTGCCTTGTTTGGTTTTAGGTGTTGGTACAAATTCCTGCGCCAGATAGCCGGTAAAACCTATGTCACGGATAGCTTTTGCTATAGCGACATAATTCAGCTCCTGCGAGTCATCAATTTCATGGCGGCCCGGCACGCCAGCCGTATGATAGTGGCCAAAATACTGATGGTTATCTTTGATAGTGCGGATAATGTCACCTTCCATAATCTGCATATGGTAGATGTCATACAACAACTTAAAGTTCGGCGAGTTCAGGCGTTTACATAGCTCTATGCCCCAGGCCGAACTGTCTGCCAGATAATCAGGGTGGTCCACCTTGCTGTTAAACAGCTCCATTTGCAGCACCACCCCACGTTTTTCCGCATGAGGTAAAATCTGTTTTAAACCAGCCACAGCGTTTTGCAATGCTGTTTCTCTGTCCATACCACGGGCGTTGCCGCTAAAACAGATCAGGTTTGTATAGCCCGCTTCGGCCACCAGATCGATGTGTTTTAAGTAGCGTTTAATCAGCTCCGGATGAAACTTCGGATCGGACCAGCCATCGACCAGATTCAGCTCGGCGCCATTGCACATAGAGCTGTCTATGCCATGTTTTTTCAGCACAGGCCAATCTTCAGGTCCGACTAAATCTATGGCAGAAAACCCCAAAGACTTCACCAGTAAGCACAGCTCTTCTATGGATAAATCACCATAAGTCCAGCGGCTGACAGAATGGCGGATATTGCCTTTAAGCGCACCGCCAGATGCCGCAGTTGCAGCACCTGACACCAACAAAGCTGAGCCCAGTACTGAAGCGCCAATAGCACCAGCAGCCAGCTGTTTTAACAGCTCCCGGCGCGGCAATTGCGGCTTCATGGTTGTTTATCCTCTGTTTGCTGTAGTGGCTCATTTTTGAAAATCAGCGCAAACAGCACCAGCACCACTCCGGCAAAAGCAGCAGGGAATAACCAGATAGAAGTCCAGTCTGTGGCTTCAGCACTGGTGTAAGCCTGAGTAATTTGACCAGCCACACTAAAGCCTATCAACATACCTACACCATAAGTCGCCAATGTGATCAGGCCCTGAGCTGCACTGCGGATTTTTACACCTGCTTTGCTGTTGGTATAAATCTGGCCCGAAACAAAAAAGAAGTCATAGCAAATACCGTGCAGCGCTATCCCAACCACCAGCAACCAGACGCCCTGCCCTGCATCGCCATAAGCAAACAGCACATAACGTAATACCCAGGCGGCCATACCCAATAACAAGGTCCAGCGAATACCAAAACGATTCAGAAAGACAGGTAAAGCCAGCATAAACAACACTTCAGATACCTGGCCTAAGGTCATTTTACCTGTGGCATTTTCAACGCCTATTCCGGTCAGGAATGGGTTGGCATTCTGGTAATAAAAAGCCAGTGGAATACAAATCAACACTGAAGCTACAAAGAACAAGGCGAAATTGCGGTCTTTTAGCAGAGCTAACGCATCCAGTCCGAGCAATTCACCTAATTTCAGCTCTTGACCACGACCAGCTGGTGGAGTGGCTGGTAAAGTAAAACTGTAGACACCTAGCAGCAGTGACGCTGCGGCACACATCAGGAAGGTATTCTTCAATGCGCCCTCTGCAATGGCTTGCTGAGCATCCCAGCCAAAGGCATAACTGATGACTAAACCTGCAGCTATCCAGCCGATAGTGCCCCAAACCCGGATTTGACCAAACTCCAGTTCAGGTTGTTTTAACTGACCAAAAGACACTGAGTTTACCAGCGCCAGCGTTGGCATATAGGCCAGCATGTAGCCTAAAACCAGTGGGTAGAAGCTGGTAAAATCTGTGGCCTGATACATCAGGTACATCAGTACTGCACCTGCTAAATGCAAAATCCCCAGTAAACGTTCAGCGTTAAAAAAGCGGTCGGCTATTAAGCCGACAATAAAAGGCGCGATAATGGCGCCCCAGGACTGAGTTGAAAAAGCCATACCTGTTTGTGGGCCTGTCGCCTGCAGGTTTTGACTTAAAAAAGTACCCAAAGTGACAAACCAGCCACCCCAGATAAAAAACTGTAAAAACATCATGCTGCACAAGCGTATTTTTATGCTGTTCATTCTATTCGTCTTCCCCGTTGATATTTTACCCTTAGTCCCTCAAGCTGCCGACTCAGGCATCACTATTCCCCGGAGCACACAAGAACTGAGGTCCGGAGAGTAGTACTGTTGCCTTCTGCCAACATCATCAATGATTTTGGGTAAATAATGATGTCTTAATTTTTATTATGCGTTTACGGTTTTAACCCTAAGATCCGACGGTTACGCGCCTCGTCTGTTTTTGCTCCGGCAAAGTCATCAAAGGCTCTGCTGGCTTTTTCAATCAGGTGAGACGCGATAAATGGAGCACCTTCCCGCGCGCCCTGTGTTGAATCTTTTAAACAACATTCCCATTCCAGCACGGCCCAGCCCTCAAATCCGTACTGAGTTAACTTGCTGAAAATACTTTTAAAATCAACCTGGCCGTCACCCAAAGAACGGAAACGGCCCGGTCTGTTCACCCAATCCTGATATCCACCGTAGACACCACTGCGGCCATTAGGACGGAATTCGGCATCTTTGACATGAAACATTTTGATTCTGCTGTGGTAACGGTCGATAAAATCCAGATAATCCAGCTGCTGCAGCACAAAGTGGCTTGGGTCGAATAAAATATTGGCACGAGGATGGTTGTTGGTGGCTGCTAAAAACATTTCGAAGGTAGCGCCGTCATGTAAATCTTCACCAGGGTGAATTTCATAACAGAGATCCACCCCTGCCTCGTCATAAGCGTCAAGAATAGGCAACCAGCGTTTGGCCAATTCAGCAAAACCCTGCTCCACCAAACCAGCAGGTCTTTGCGGCCAGGGGTAGACTAAATGCCAGAGTAAAGCGCCGGAAAAAGTCACATGAGCATTTAAGCCTAAATTCTGACTAGCTTTAGCGGCCAGTTTTAATTGTTGGATAGCCCACTCTGTGCGCTCTGCAGGTTTGCCGCGCAAGGCTTCTGGCGCAAAGTTATCAAACAACTCGTCATAGGCCGGATGCACAGCGACCAACTGGCCTTGCAAATGGGTAGATAATTCGGTGATTTCAACACCAGCAGCGCGGCACTGCGCCTGAATATCGTCACAATAAGCCTGACTGGTGGCAGCTAACTCCAGATCAAAAAAAGCCGGGTTATTGGTCGGCACCTGAATGCCTTTGTAACCTAAATCTGCCGACCATTTGGCCATGCTAACCACGTGGTTGAAAGGGGCTTGGTCGCCCATAAACTGAGCCAGAAATATGGCCGGGCCTTTCATTTTACTCATCTGTAATCCTTGAGCCAGCATGCTGGCTAATCAAAAAGTGGAACTCTGCCTAAGCGCTTTATGCTGGCTCAATCTATCGCAGGAACAGACAGCCATTTTTCATTGCTGTGCTGACTGCTACTGACAGTTTCAATAAATGCCATGCCCCGCATACCGGCTTTAATGCCAGGTACACCAGTCGGAGTACCACGTTCGCCAGCGCGAATAGCTGATGCAAAATCACGGTATAAATTGCCCATAGCTTCCAGATAGCCTTCAGGGTGACCTGCAGGCAAACGGCAACGACGGGAAGCTTCAGCGCCTAAACCTGGCTGGCCTGCTCCGGCGCGCAATACCTGCACAGGAGCGCCATGAGGTTTAACCACTAATGTATTAGGTTCCATTTGATGCCATTCCAAGCCACCTTTATCACCATAAATGCGGATCTTTAGTGCGTTTTCTTCACCGGCACAAATCTGACTTGCCATCAACACACCGCTTGCACCGCCGTCGGTGCGAAATAAAGCGGCACCATCATCATCCAAACGCCGACCAGGCACGTGGCTTTTGAGTTCAGCACATAGTTCAGTGATATGCTGACCGCTGATAAATTCCGCCATACCAAAAGCATGAGTGCCTATATCTGCCATGCAACCGCTGGCTCCGGCTTGAGCCGGATCGGTGCGCCAGCTGGCTTGTTTGTTTTGACTGCTTTCCAGATCATCTGTCAGCCAGCCTTGTGGATATTCAACAAAAATCTTACGGATAGTGCCTAAAGTACCGTTTTGTACCAGCTCTTTGGCCTGCCACACCATAGGGTAACCAAGATAAGTGTGCGCCAGTCCATATAAGACATTGCTGGCAATCAGCTCGACAGCAAGCTGCTGAGTTTCAGCTAAAGTGACACCAGCGGGTTTTTCACAAAACACATGGAAACCTGCGGCAATAGCAGCGCGGCTGATAGGCACATGCAGCTGATTAGGTGTCACTACGACTAACAGTTGCATCCGCTTCTCTGCCGGTAAAGCTGCTTCTTGCTGTAACAAATCCTGCCAACTGCTGTATACACGAGCCGGATCCAGACATAAGTCCTCGCCAGTCCGCTGATTATTGCCAGCGTCCCGGCTGAAAGCGCCACAGACCAGTTCAATCTGGCCATCCAAAGCTGCAGCATGACGATGCACGGCGCCGATAAAAGCTCCTTCACCGCCGCCGACCATACCCATACGAATCTTTTCTTTGCCTGGGGTTCTCATGGTGATTCCTTGTGGTTTACAGACACAAACAAATAGTGACTGTAGATCAAAAATTGATGCTGCAAAAAATGTAACGGATTACATTTTAACTCGTCAATAGAAAATCCGTTGTTTGTCGCAAATAACGCACTTTAATTGCACAAAGTACAAAAAGAGCCGCACCAAATAAGAGCATTTGCACTAATTAAGCCTGAGCTTTTCGCGAAAACTTTCTTCACTTTTAGATAAAACTACTTTATAAATGATATCGGTTACATCAACAGCTCAGACAAAAATAAAATCTTTGATAACAACCAGGCAAACAGATGCACCTTATTGAATATCCAGATAAAATCCGGAGCAAATTATTAAAGTGAAACAAGCCCATGTCCACTATTCGTGACGTAGCCGAACTGGCAGCTGTCTCAGTTGCCACAGTATCCAGAGCTTTGCAGCAACCTGAATTGGTGTCGCTAAAGACAAGAACCAAAGTGCTGACAGCAGTAAAACAGCTGGGTTACAAACCCAATCTGATGGCGGTGAAATTTCGCTCGGGTAAAACCCGTAATCTGGTCGTCCTGGTGCCTACTGTAGCCAACGTATTTTTTGCCAGAGTCATCAGCGGCATGCAGCAGGCAGCCCATGACAAAGGCTATTCATTGCTGCTGTGTAATACGCTGGCGGATGAGGAAATGGAACAAAGTTATGCCCGTATGGTGCATACCTCACAAGCAGATGGCTTAATTCAACTCAGGGCTCATAACCCTTTTGCTGCGCTGGAAATGAAGGCCGGCAGCCAGCTGCCTATGGTCAATGCCTGTGAAGTATTAGACCGTATCGCCTGTCCTACTGTGCTGCTGGATAACAGAGCCGCAGCATGCGCCATGACCGAACATTTATTAGAGCTGGGCCACAAACGCATCGCCATGATTAAAGGCCCAGCCCGTAGCCCACTCACCCGTGACAGAGTGGCCGGATACAGGGATGCACTCAATGCTGCTGGTGTGGCTTTTGATGAAAGCCTGCTTTGCCCCGGTGATTTCACCTTGCAATCCGGCCACAAAGCAGCGACTGAACTATTAGCTCTGCCCAACCCACCAACAGCCATGTTTTGTGAAAACGACGAAATGGCGATAGGAGCTATTCAGGGCATTAAACAAGCAGGTTTCAGCGTACCTGCTGATATTTCGGTAGCTGGCTTTGATGATATCTCTTTTGCAGCCTTTGCCGATCCACCACTGACCACCATAGCTCAGCCTGCAGAAGAGTTTGGCAGCACTGCTGTGACCTTATTAGTGGACTTAATTGAAGGTCGTTTGGGTAAAGCGCCTAAAGTCATTTTACCTTTTGACCTTATTCAACGTGCCAGCACAGGTCCTGCTCCGGCAGGGAGAGGCTGACCTCAATCATAGAGCCAGAGCAGGAGCAAGTTATGCCATACGACCATTCGACCTTAGAACAAAAACCAGAACTGCTGGATCAACAGCGGAGACAATTTCTGAAACTCAGTGCCCTGGGTTTGGGTGTCGCAGGTTTAGGTATGGCGTCTTTGCCATTATCTGCACAAACTAAAGCATCAGCCAGCCCAGCTAAAGTAGTACCAGGGTTACAGCTCTATACACTGCGTGATCTGATGGCAAAAAGTGTGGCTGACACCTTAAAACTAGTGGCTGGCGTAGGTTACACTCAGGTTGAGTTTGCCGGTTATTACGATCAAAGTGCAACTCAGCTGAAGAAAATTATGGATAGCGAAGGCCTAAGCTCTCCGTCTTGCCACGTACCGCTTGATGTTATGCAGAAGGATCTGGATAACGTCATAGAGCAGGCGCTCATAGTTGGCCACAAGTATCTGGTGTTGCCCTACCTGATGGATACAGACCGGAAAACCATAGATCAATACAAAGCCTTAGCGGCCTTTTTAAACAAAGCCGGCGAGAAAATTCAGGCCGCAGGTATGCAACTGACCTACCACAACCACGACTTTGAGTTTATCAAGCTGTCCGGCCAGGTGCCTTACGATGTGCTGCTGAATGAAACAGACGCCAAACTGCTGCAAATGGAGCTGGATTTATACTGGGTCGTCAAAGCTGGCCTTAGTCCACTGGATTTAATAGCACGCCAACCAGGCCGCTTCCCACTCTGGCATGTCAAAGACATGGACAAAGCCGGAGCTTTTGCTGATGTAGGCAAAGGTGTGATTGATTTTCAGCCTATTTTCGCTAAAGCCAAAGCTGCGGGTTTACGCCACGCTTTTGTGGAGCGCGACCAAACCGACAATAGAGTAGAAACCATACGCCAGGGTTTTAGTGCTCTGACTAAATTACTAAGCTGAGTTTAGTTTTAACTCCAGTCAAAACAACCGGGCTTTTAGCCCGGTTGTTTTTTATCCGCAGTTATTTTTTTACAGTCTTATCTGTCCTCTAGCTGATTATTTTCTGGTCAGACTTGACAGCCGTTAAATTCAGAAGTAAAACGATTAAGAGATGAATTAAAAAAGTTCATCCAATGATTAAATAAAGCAACTCTATAGCTGAAAAGCCGACAGTTGCTTTTTTATGACGAAGCAACTTAATCGATTAAGCTTGTTTGCCAGATGGTCATCAAACTATGGACCAAAGGCCAAAAAGCCCTGAATGATTAATGCAATTTAAGCATAGAACACTGTACAGATAATAAAAACATAACGATGCACCATAAATTGACAACAGGATAATTGGATATGAACAGACAGATATTTAAACCAGCTTTGTTATCTTTAGCCGTCTCCTCAGCTCTGTGCTCAGGTCTGGCATTGGCGCAGGACGCAAACAAAACTGCTGAAAAGGTAGAAGTCATTGAAGTTAAAGGTATTCGTGGTTCTCTAATCCGTGCTCAGGCGGAAAAAATGGGCAACTCCTCTATTGTGGAATCCATCTCAGCCGAAGATATAGGTAAATTGCCAGATTCTTCTATCGCAGAATCTCTGTCACGTTTACCAGGTTTGTCCGGTGAGCGTGTCGGCGGCCGTACTTCCGGTATCTCAGTCCGTGGTTTTAAAGAAGACT
>NZ_JAIWOI010000315.1 GCF_020217005.1 Rheinheimera sp.
CATCCCTGGCGCTCCCCCTTCGGGCCATCGTCGCTGCGCTTTGATGTTAAAAATTGCTCCGGGCAATTTTTTATTCGCTGCCATCCCTGGCGTTCCCCCTTCGGGCTATCCTACTTTGCTCTTCTTTGAAAGTTTTTAATTGATTGTCCTGTCTCTATTTACAGTATTTATTGCAGTGATTCAGAAAGGATGTGCCATGAACAAAATGACTTTATCTCTATTGCTGGCGTTAAGCCCGGCTTTGCATGCTGCCGAACAGGCGACAGCTGATCAGTTGATTACCGCATTTGCCAAAGTCTTTGGTGAACATAAAGGCGAGCGTAAAGGGCATGCCAAGGGTTTTTGTGCAGTCGGCAGTTTTCAGGCTTTGCCCGATGCCAAAAACTTTAGCTCAGTCGCTTGGTTGTCCGGTGAAACAGTGCCCGTCACTGCGCGGTTTTCTATGGCTGGCGGTAATCCAAAAGCGCCGGAGAATGGTCGTTCGCCCCGTGGTTTAGGTTTGCAGTTAAAAACCGCCAACGGTCAGATTCAGCATTTTACCATGTTAAGTACCCCGGTCTTTGGTGCTAAAGATCCGGAAAACTTTTTGGGCTTGCTGCAAACTCTAATCCCAGATCCGGCGACGGGGAAACCTGATCTGGCCAAAGTTCAGGCCTTTCGCGTTGCGCATCCGGATACCCAACCCCAAGCTGAGTATTTAGCGAAAAACTCCCCTCCCTGGAGTTACGCCACTACGCCTTATTTTGGTATTCATACCTTCTTTATCAAAGACAACAGTGGCACTGAACAAAAAGTGCGCTGGCAATTTGTGCCCAAAGATGGCGTGAAAGGCTTAACTGAAGCCGAAATCAAAGCACCACCGACAGACTTTTTGCAACAGCGACTGTCCGAGCGTTTAGCCAAAGGCCCCACTCAGTGGACTATGCAACTGGTGCTGGGTGAAGCAGGGGACACTGAAACCGATCCTTCAGTGTTATGGCCCAAAGAGCGTAAAACTCTGGATATAGGGCTGTTATCCATTTCAGAGCAAGGCGGAGAAGCCTGCACTGGCATTAACTTTGATCCGAACGTACTGAGCACAGGTCTGCGTGCCAGCGCCGACAGAGTGCTGCAAATGCGCTCTCCTGCTTATGCCATCTCTTTTGGCAAACGCCTGACAGGTCAATAAACCCTTCGTACTTGAAGCTGCAGCTTTGTTGACTGCGTGCTCTCACCCCGGTCACATAGGCGACTATGCTCCCGGGGTATCACGCCCTTTTCGCCTCCCTGCAACTCCAATTACTTTGGGTGTATAGGGAATTGACGCTAAAACGAATGCACCTTTCGGGTGCATTCGTATGCAGTCTGGCCCTGTGGCTGGAATTTGACTAAGCTGGGTCAAATTCAAAAAAACAGGGATCTTCGAATGCTGAATAAATCATTGCTCGCGCTGGCTTTAGCTGTTGCATTAACGGGCTGCGGCAAAGCGCCGGAACAAGCCACGACTACTACTGTTGAAACTCCTGCCGCTGTTTCTCAAACTGCTGCTCAAAGTACAGAAGCAACACAACCCTGGTGGCAGGATGCAGTGTTTTATCAAATCTGGCCCCGCAGTTTTTATGACACCAACGCCGATGGTACAGGTGATTTTAAAGGCATCGAAGCCAAGCTACCTTACTTGCAGGATCTGGGCATCAACGCCATCTGGTTAACGCCTATGTTCGAAGCTCCTTCTTACCATGGCTACGACTTCACCGAGTTTTATCAGGTAGAACAAGATTACGGTTCAATGCAGGATTTTGAAGAGCTGGTACAGGCGGCCAAAGCTAAAAACATTAATATTATCCTCGATTTAGTGATTAACCATATCTCCGATAAACACGACTGGTTCCAGCGCTCAGCCAAAGGCGAAGCCCCTTATAAAGACTATTTTATCTGGCGTGATGAAATGCCAACAGATGGCTGGGGTCCGGCCTGGAGCACTGAAGTCAAGCCTGAAGCTGTCTGGCATTACAACGCAGAACGCAAAGCCTGGTACTACGCTGCTTTTGGTGCATCACAACCTGATCTGAATTTAAAACACCCAGACGTCATAGCTGAAATGAAAAAGATGGCCAAGTTCTGGCTGGATAAAGGTGTTGCAGGTTTCCGTTTAGACGCAGTGCGTTATGTGCAGGAAGATGGGCCACAGCAGCGGGCAGATACTCAAGGCACTATCGACTATTGGGTCGACTTCACTCAGTACGTGAAAAGTGTCAAACCAGATGCTTATCTGGTGGCTGAAGCCTGGGTCGATTTGCCTATAGCCGCCAAATACTGGGGCGATGGCAAAGGACTGGATGCAGGTTTTGATTTTGAGTTTGGTTACAAGGTGCTGGAACTGCTGAACGCGGGCAAACAGAATGCTGAGTTTGGCACTATGCAGCAAAGCGCTTCATCCGCAGATAATCTGCTGATGGCTAACCTGCAGCAACGTAAAACCACTGCGGCTCCTATGGAGTTTTTCAGCCCCTTTCTGACCAACCACGACCAGCCGCGTTTAAGCTGGCAAATTGGTCAGGACTTTAACAAAGCCAAGCTGGCTGCGGCTTTGTTATTCAGCTCACCGGGCACAACCTACATCTATTACGGTGAAGAAATTGCGCTGACTCAGGCCTCAGACAAAGAACACTTACATCGCCGCTCGCCCATGTTCTGGGACAACAGCGCTCAGGCTGGTTTTAGCACAGCAGACAAAGTCTGGGTGCAGCGCGATGACTTATTCCCGCCTCAGGCTGAAAGTAGCTGGTGGACACCTTTCCTGGCCGCTCAGCAACAAGGCCCGAATAACGTCGCAGCGCAGCAGGCCGATCCAAAGTCGGTCTGGTCTTTGTATAAATTCTTGATCCAACAAAAAGCCGACCGCGCTGAGTTTGGTATAGCAGGGGACTACAAGGCGGAGTTCTTAGCCGAAGGTAAGTTACTGAAAATAGTCCGGTCTTTAGGCGATAAACAGAGTGTACTGCTACTGAACTTATCGGCCGAAACTATGGCAGTGCCTGAGGACTTAGTGCCAGCAGGCTTCACAGCGACATGGCAGGAAGATGAAACACCAGAGTTAAATGCACATCAGCTGCAAATCTGGCAAAACTAAGATTAAAACGGAGTCACAGCTATCCCTGGCTGTGACTCCGTTGTTATTTATTGCTGGAAATACAACGTCTTGTTGGCGTAATCCAGCACCATACGGCCGTTTTTAAAAGCGTTTATGCCCAGCAGCATAAATGGCTTGTCAGCATATCCCAGATGTTTAAACACATGCATATCCGCCAGATAGGAACGAGCTTCTTTTACCGTATGGCCGTTTAACTGATAACTTAAGCCTGCCAGCACCTGCCGATCCTGCGTATGTCCCGTCATACCACCGGTTTGTTCAGTACCGTTGACCGTCAGGCCTGACAGTTGTTTATACAAAGGCGTATTGATAAAGCTATGGTGCGCACCTGTGTCCAGCAACACAGCGGTCGTCACTCCCTGCACCTGGGCGGTTAGCCGTACAAAGTTGTCTTCAATTTTAAAGGGCGTAGCCTGCAATCCGGCTACTGCAGCAGCGTCACAGGCGCCTTTGTTTAAGCTGACTATGGCCTCTTTAAAATTCAGGTCGACACAATAATGCTGTAAAAAATCGTGCCCGAGGATGCCCGGCATTTTGCCATCCGGCAGTGTCAGTTTTACCATGTCTCTGACCAGATAATTCAGGTCTTTATGTTCAAAGCTGCCCACCACAGTGCTGCCCAATGTGGCGGTTTGCATCTGCACAGCGCCTGTCGCCCCAACGGCCTGATCTGTACTCAGTGCTTTATCATCCAGTTTTAACAGCGGCAAAATACTCTGAGGCAATAAGCCGGTCTGAGCGCCGGTATCCAGCACCATAGGGTAGCTTTCAAGCTGATTCAGATTGGCTCTGATATAAGCGTGGCCTTTGGCGGTGAGTTCCATTGGAAAGGTCTGTGCCGGGTTGGCATGCAGACTAAAGCAAGATAAAGCGGCAATCAGGCTCAACGAAGTTAATGTTTTCATCAGTGGCTCCTTAACCAGGGTTATGGCAGCCACTGTACAAAACAGATGTCAGGAAATTATCAAGAAATGGCAGAAACCGCGGGTAGTTGCAGATAGAAACGGCTGCCTTTACCAGCTTCGCTTTGCACGCTGATCTGGCCCTGCATCAATTCAGTCAGTTGTTTACAAATGGCCAGCCCTAAGCCCGAACCTGGTTGTTTACCGCTGAAGGGATCACGATAAAAACGTTCAAACACCAGCTCTGCCGGCTGGGCCTGAATACCTGGCCCCTGATCGGCCACTTCCAGTTGCCAGTCCGTCCCCACAGAATACAACGCCAGCCGGATTTTTTTCCCTGCGGCACCATATTTAAAGGCATTGTCCAGCAGGTTAGTGACCACCTGCCGCAAGCGCAGTGGGTCGGCCAGCACCACCGCGTGCTGCAGCTGCAGTTCAAACTCCAAATCAGCCTGTTGGGCCAGGGGCAAATAGGTCTGATGCAGCTGTTGCAGCATGGTGGCCAGATCCACCTGTTGCAGTTCGACTTTCAATTGACCTGATTCGGTCAACGACAGCAGCCGCAGGTCTTCGACTAAACGAGTCAGATTCTGCAAATCATCCAGCAGCTGACCTACTTGTTGGGCGTCGGCCTGCAACAAACCGTCCTGAATGGCTTCGAGTCGTGAGCGTAGTGCTGTCAGCGGTGTGCGCAGCTCATGGGCTATATCTGAACTCATTTGTTTATATTGCTGCTGCAGGCGCTGCAGTTTAGAGGCTAATTGATTAAAACTCTGGAAAATATGGCCGACTTCGTCAGTGCGCTGACTGTCGAGCTGCACAGACAAATCCCCTTGTTCCAGTCGGGAAAAACCGGCTTTCAGTGTAAGCATAGGGCTGAGTAAATAGCGGGCGCCCAGCCATGCCAGTACCACTGCAACAAGGGACAAAACGGCAAACCACAAGGCAAAACTCTGGTGTAAGGAGGTTCGCAGTGTATCTTCTCTGTTGCCTATACCCAGCAGGCTTTTTGGCAAAGTTAGCACGCCATAAGTCTGGCCTGCGATCTGTACCGGCAGCGGATCGTTAATTAAATAAATCACACTGGTTTTATTATCCGGCCCTTTCAGTTTCAGATGAAAGCCACGGGCAGTTTCATCAGAGTCCAGACTCAGCTCTGCATCCTTCATGCTGCTGTGCTGCAGTTTTCGGTCTAGCAAAATTAAAAAATGGTGCTGGGGGAACTGCTGAGTTAACTGCTGCAGCAGGCTTTGGCCGGTGCTGGCCTGATGCTGTTGCAATGCTTGCTCCAGCTGGACAGGATCAGATATGGATTGCTCCAGAATAATAGTGCTGCGTTTATGAAAATCGATCAGGGCATTGGTCGCGCTTTGCAAAGACAACAGGTAATAGCTGCCCAGCATCAAAAAAGTACAAAAACCTACCAAAAGCGCAATTTTAGTGCGGATTTTCATCAGACAACCTGCCAATAAACTGATAACCCAGACCATGCCTGGTTTGGATAAAACGTGGCTGCTGACTGCTGTCGGCCAGTTTTTTGCGTAAGTTGGTCAGATGGGTATCTACAGTGCGTTCACTGACGGCCGCATCGTCGGGCCAGACTTTGTCCAGCAAGGTCTGACGATCAAAAACTCTGTCTGGCTGACTGGCCAGGGTCTGTAATAACAGATATTCAGACTTGGTGAGTTTCAATTCCTGCTGATCCAGCCAGACCAGTTGTGACTGTATATCCAGGGTTAAGCCGTCAAACCGCAGGGTTTTGCGCTGATGGCCTTGCTGGCTGCGTTTTAACAAGGCCTGTACTCTGGAGACCACTTCGCGTGGGCTATAAGGTTTACAGACATAATCGTCTGCGCCCAGCTCAAAACCTTCAATTCTGTCTTCTTCAGACACCCGTGCTGTCACCATAATGCAGGGAATTTTTTTTTGTACCGCCAGTTGGAGTAAATCACGACCGTCACCGCCAGGCAGCATCACATCCAGAATAGCCAGATCAAAATTCAGATTCAGCAGCGCACGACGGGCATCCAAAGCATTGTCATAATGCTGCACCTGATGACCTTGTTGCTGAAGGTAAAGCAACAACACCTGAGCAATACTTTGCTCGTCTTCGACATAAAGTAACTGGCTACTTCTGGTTTTCATGACCACTCCTGAAACAGCTGAGTTATTCTGACAAATGAGGCATTGCCGGGGAATCTTTCCTGCGCAGGTCGATGTAAAAAGTGCTGCCTTTGCCTAAAGTGCTCTCAAACCACAAAACGCCACCATGATGTTCCACTATAGATTTACTGATACTCAAACCTAGTCCTGTACCGCCAAAACGTCGGATGTCCGACGTATCTGATTGACTAAAAGGTCTGAAAATCACCGCTTTAAATTCATCTTCTATACCTGGACCATGATCCTCAATAGCGATACGCGCAAAATCGGCATAGGTCTCAACCCGGATCTGAACTATGGCGTCGGCGGGTGAAAACTTTGCTGCGTTAGATAATAAATTGGCCAGCACTTGCATCAGGCGGTTTGGATCTGCAGATAACCACAGATCATCAGGCACAGGGGCTAATTCAAAACGTACCTGATGCTGCACTGCATAACCTGCCAGCTGTTCTACGGCATTAGTCAGCCAGGGCGCCAGTTGCAGTCGGGTGAAATGAAAAGCCATTTTACCGGCTTCTACCTTTTGCATATCCAGTATGTCATTGATTAAACGTATTAAACGCTGGCTGTTTTGCTCCGCTATTTCCAACATAGCCCGTATTTTGGGCTCAGGTTGTCCCAGCGCATTACCCAGTACTAAACCTAAAGCACCATGGATAGCTGTCAGAGGTGTACGGAGCTCGTGACTGACAGTGGAAACAAACTGGTTCTTTAATAAATCCAGCTGTTTGCGGGCACTGATATCCTCATAAACTGCAATACCAAAAGTCAGCTGGCCTTCCGAGTTGTAGGTTGGCCGTCCCCATGCCTGTACATAGCGGCGCTGACCAGCGGACTCTATTTCCAATTCTTCAATTTGACAGGTTTCGCCACGCAAAGCGCGCATGGCAGGCATGTCCGCCATGGGGTAAGGAATATCAGTGCCAGCAACAAAAGCGATTGGATGGGCATATTGCTGAGCCCCAAACATTTCAGTCGCAGCATGGTTGGCGTAATAGGATTGCAAATCGGGTCCAAGTACCACTATACCCACGGGTAAATCTTCTATCCATTGCCTGAACTGATGTTGGGTGGTGGCCTGCAAACTCGCCGTATAACTGATAAAGCTGCGGATGATGACAAAAAGCACCATAAAATTGACCAGCAGATAAGCAGCCCATGTAGTGGGATCCGACAAATAAGGCGTCGCACTTTGTGGGGGCACCAGGTAGTTGGAAATAAAAGCTGCAGCAATCAATAGCAGGCAGATCAAAGTGATGGCCGCCAGCATCAGTGCAACTCTGGCTTTAAACAGCACATAGGCGACCAGACAGCTGGCCAGTAGCCACCAGACTCCAGGCGAAGCAAACCCATAGTTCAGCGTGCCTGGTAGTCCGGCCAGCCAAAATACCACAATAAGCAATATGCCTTTAAACGGCAAAGACAGCTGTTTGTTGTAAAAAGTACCGAGCAATAACACTACACCTAACAAAAAATGAGCGGTGTAAAGCGGCAACCAACCTGTATTTAAGGCTCTGATCATGGACAAAGGCACACCAAAAAGCGCAATAATTGCCATACTGCGCAGCAGCGTGTCAGCAAACTGATGGCGGATACCCGTCAGTTGTTGCTGTAAGGCTATAGTTGCTGTGTTTTGGGACTGGCTCAAAGATCGAAGTCTCAGTACTGATAGTGGCAACACTCTAACCAGCCACAGCACAAGGCGCAATCGATCCTTGAGACAAAATGTATAACCAGACCCGAAATAGCAGCACAAGGGCGTTTTACAAGTGAATACCGCCTGAAACTTCTATGCGCTGACCATTAATCCAGCCGCTTTGTTCAGACAATAACATTTGCACTACACCACCAATATCATCAGGTAAACCTACCCGACCCAAAGCTGTTTGTGACGCAATGTAGCTATTAATATCTGCGTTATCGCGTACTGCGCCCCCACCAAAATCGGTTTCAATAGCGCCAGGTGCCAGCGTATTTACCCTGATACCTCTGGCACCGGACTCCAACGCCAAATAACGGCTTAATACTTCCACAGCACCTTTCATTGCGGCATAAGCGCCATAACCTGGCAAGGCAAAGCGGGTTAAACCAGAAGACAAATTCAGGATGCTGCCACCATTGGCTATCTGTGGTAACAAGGTCTGAGTTAAGAAAAACACGCCTTTAAAGTGCACATTCAGTAGTGCATCAAACTGTTGTTCAGTGGTCTGGCTTAAAAGTGCATGAGCACCAAAACCTGCATTGTTCACCAGAAAGTTAAATTGCTCCCTTTGCCATATTTGTTGTAAGTGAGTAGCTAATTGTGTTGAAAAGTCGGCAAAAGCAGATACATTTCCGGTATCCAGTTGCATGGCTACAGCTTTTCGTCCCATCCACTTAGCTTCTGCCACTACGGCTTCCGCTTCGTCCGCTTTGCTGTGATAGGTAACAATTAAATCCACACCTGCTTTTGCCAGAGCTAAAGCAGCATTTTTGCCCAGGCCCCGGCTGGCACCTGTAATTAACGCGATATTCTGACTCATATTTTCTTCCTCATAATTCACACTGGTTGACTTGACCTAAGCAGTGTATTGTTTAAATTTATTAGGATAAACAAGGTAAAAACGAAATCACTGTTCGTAAAATAAGGATAGTGGTGGGAGAACAGGCGAAATGGATAGAATTCAGCAGATGCAGATTTTTCAGCGGGTGGCCGAACTTGGTAGTTTCATCCGCACCGCAGAACAATTAGGTTTACCCAAAACTTGCGTATCGGAAGCAGTGCAGAAGCTCGAAACCCAGCTTAATATCCGGCTTTTAAACCGCACCACCAGAAGGGTTGAACTGACCCATGACGGTATGGCGTATTATCAGCGTTGTGTTGAACTACTGGCCGATTTTGACGATTTGCAGCAATTGTTTCAGCAGCAACCAGAGCAGCTTAAAGGGATTTTACGAATAGATATGCCCACAGGCTTTGCCAGAGAGGCAGTGATCCCTGCACTGCCCAAGTTCCTGGCTTTGCACCCGCAACTACATATCCAATTGAGTAGCACGGACAGGAGGGTGGATTTAATAGCTGAAGGTTTTGACGCCGTCATTCGTGTAGGCCAACTCAGCAGCAGTAGTTTGATCGCACGTCCCTTGTCACAGCTAAAACTGGTGAACTGCGTCAGCCCCTCTTATCTGGAAAAGTGTGGTGAACCCACAAAGCTCGAAGATTTGCAGAATCACCATTTAGTTTTTTATAGCCAACAATTATCAGGTAAACCCGATGGTTTTGAATATTTGCACGAGGGTAAAACCAAATTCTGGCCTATGCAGGGTGCCATCACTGTAAATAATGCCGAAGCATATACTGCGGCTTGTCTGGCTGGATTAGGCATCATACAGGTGCCAGAAGTTGCGGTGCGTCAGTTGGTGCAACAAGGCAGGCTAGTGACAGTGTTACCAGACTATCAGCCAGCTGCTATGCCAGTTTCAGTTTTGTACGCTCACCGACGCCAGCTGAGTCGCAGGTTAAAAGTTTTTATCGATTGGTTGCAAGAACTAGTGAATTCAGGCTACAACTAAAGGTGATTACTCCGGACGCCACAGGCTTTGACCTGCTGCAGTACAGTGTTTCCATCAACCATTACTGAGGAATTTTATGCGCTATGTTTGCATCAGTCTGCTGTTGTGGTTCAGCGCCGGAAGTCATGCTGCAATCCACATGCCTGATCAGTTTATTGTGGATGGAGTGCCACACGAGGTCGACAGCAACCCGTTAGAGAAACTTTATCCATCGCATAAAATCCGCCAAAAGTTACAGATCCAGCCGCAC
>NZ_JAIWOI010000316.1 GCF_020217005.1 Rheinheimera sp.
TGTGGTGTTGATGGACGAGGCTACAAAGGGGTTTGGGAGTTAAAAGGACAGCAGTTGTTTTTAAACGGATTAGTGCAAAGTGACTGTAAAACCGCAGCCACCAGCATAGATGCAAAACTGCTGTTCAGTGAACAGCACTACCCGCTAAAAGCACAGTGGTTTACCGGCGCTATCCGGGTACCCTTGACTGACAAAGACTATAAACATTGCCTGACCGAGGAAGGTTCAGACGAAACCATAGGTTATGCCTACCTGGCTTTAGTTTATGAATTTGTTCAGGGGGAGTTGGTTAAACAGTCCGAACAGATAGTGACAGAAAACTGGCAAAGGCCCCGCAGCAACTGCGCGAAAGTACCAACAGCCAGGGTTTAATTTCACGAAAACCTTTGGGGCATGGTTTATCCCTGCCCGTGTCGAATTCCAATTCAATATCAGAGTTCTAAGTCCCAGATAATAGGAATATTGTCGTCCGGCGCTGGTGCGTCGCCTGACTCCAGCTTTTGCTGCGCTGCTTTTTCTGCCGCAAGTTGTGCCAGTTTGGCATCTCTTCTGGCTCTGCGTTGTTCCAGTAATTTCAGAATGCGGGAGCGTTCGGCCAAAGGTTTGTTGTGCCAGTTAAAGCGTTCGTCACGCGAACGCAAACAGCCAAGGCAATAGCCTTTGCTATTGTTTTCGCAAACCCCAATGCAAGGATTGGGTAAATCAAACAGCTCTAGTTGATCCATCAGGCCCAATGCATAACAAGACGATGAAATAGGATTCTGGCTTATTCTGCGCAAAAATGCAGCTTTTGTAATTTTTTTACAAAAATCAGCGAAAAGCAAAAATAGTTGTTGACTAAAGATGGTTAGACGGCTATTTCTATAGGCACAAATTTTCGGCACCTAACGTAAAAACACCGCCGAATAGACAAATATAAATTTAACCAATTAAGAGTTAACATTAAAAAATGCGTTTAGCTTCTATTCTGAACATTATTGTGGTCCTCGTAATCGTGGTGATTAGTCACTGCGGGGGCTCGCGTTTGGAATTTTAAGCAGCAAAAAATTCTCAACAAAACCCCCGCACCGAAAGGTCCGGGGGTTTTGTGTTTTAAGGTCCCCGGAAATTTCGAAACAGGTTTTGTTGGTAACTGTATCAACAACAAAGAAAATTTAGAGCTCAAAGTAATTGAGGTTGCAGCGAGGCGAGTGAAAACGTAGGGGCGGGGTTTACCCCCGCCCGTCCAGAGTCCAAGTGGATGCTGGATTAGTTGTCAACGAAGCTGCAGCATCAAGTACGAAGAGCGGAGGGGAAAGGACATGAAAGGCGCAGAACTGGTTATTAAGCTGCTGGAGCAAAAGGGAGTCGAACACATCTTCGGCTACCCGGGCGGAGCTATTATGCCAATCTACGACGCGCTGTATCAGAGCAAAGTCAAACACTACCTGTGCCGTCATGAACAGGGTGGGGCTTTTTCTGCCATAGGTTATGCCCGCAGTTCAGGCAAAGTAGGCGTTTGTATGGCCACTTCTGGCCCTGGTGCGACGAACCTGATCACCTCCTTAGCCGACGCTTTATTAGACTCAGTGCCTTTAGTCGCCATCACAGGTCAGGTGTCTCAAGCCGTGATGGGCACAGACGCCTTTCAGGAAGTCGATGTATTAGGTTTAAGCCTGGCAGTGACTAAGCACAGCTTTATGGTGACTGACGTCACCGAGTTGGAACACACCTTAAACGAAGCTTTTGAGTTGGCCATGTCAGGCCGCCCAGGCCCGGTTCTGGTTGATATTCCTAAAGACGTGCAACTGGCTGAAGTGCAGTTTAAACCACGCTTAGTCGAAGATGCTGATACAGCCCAACAAGAGTTTTTGCCAACTGTAGCTTTAGAGCAAGCCCGCTTATTAATTCAAAACGCCAAAAGGCCTATCGCCTATATAGGCGGTGGTGTGCATATGGCGGACGCTGTCAGCCAACTGCAGGACTTTTTAGCCCAAAGCCCTATGCCTTCGGTCACTACCTTAAAAGCTATGGGCACAGTGCCACCAAGCAACCCTTATTACCTGGGCATGTTGGGCATGCACGGTACTCAGGCGGCGAATTTAGCAGTGCAGCAATGCGATTTACTCATCTGTTTAGGCGCCCGTTTCGACGATCGTGTGACAGGCAAATTGGCCGCTTTTGCGCCGGACGCCAAAGTCATTCATATCGACATAGACCCGGCCGAGCTGCACAAATTACGCCACGCTGAGTGCGCTATGCTGGGTGATTTACGTCAGTTACTGCCTGCGATGTCAGTACCCACTCACTGCGAAGACTGGTTAAAACATTGTCTGAGCATGAAACAGCAACATGGCTGGCGTTATGACCATCCGGGCGAGCGTATTTTTGCGCCATTAATGCTGAAGCAACTGAGCGAACGTATGCCGGACAACGCCGTGGTGTGTTGCGATGTAGGCCAGCATCAAATGTGGGTGGCGCAGCATATGAGCTTTAGTCATCCACGTAATCACTTAAGCAGTGGTGGTTTAGGCACTATGGGTTTTGGTTTACCTGCGGCCATAGGTGCGCAGTTGGCGCGACCCAAAGATACGGTTCTGGCGGTCAGCGGTGACGGCTCATTTATGATGAATGTGCAGGAACTGGGCACCATTAAGCGTTTCCGTTTGCCGGTGAAGATTGTCATTGTCGATAACCAGCGTTTAGGCATGGTGAAACAATGGCAGGAGCTGTTTTTTAACGAGCGCTACAGTGAAACCGATTTATCCGACAACCCGGATTTTGTCTCTTTAGCTGCTGCTTTTGCCATACCAGGCCACAGCATCAGCCGCAAAGATGAAGTGTTACCAGCGCTGGAAGCCATGTTTACCTGGCCAGGCCCATACTTATTACATGTTCGAATCGATGAAACAGACAACGTCTGGCCATTAGTACCGCCAGGAGCAGCCAATCAGGATATGTTAACGGAGAAAGCCCAATGAGCACTGCAAACCATGTATTAACCATCCAGACTAAAAACCAACCTGTGGTATTAGAGCGGTTATTGCAGGTCACCCGTTACCGTGGCTTTGAAGTGGCAGGTATGGAAATGAAGCCTATGGCTGATTTCAGCGGCTTGCTGGTGACTTTGTCTATCGTCAGCGACAAACCCATCAGCCTGCTGACCAATCAGCTAAACAAGTTATACGACATCGAGTATCTGGATTGTGTGGAGTCACAACAAACACAAGCAGAAGCGGGTTCAATGCGGGCTTAAGATTGGATTTGCTGTAGATGTATTGGTCTTGGGTTTCTGCAACCCAACAGCGACACGCCCGTGAATCCATCCATGGAGGGGCAGGATTTATCCGTGTTGTCGCTGCCATCCCTGGCGCTCTACGGTCGCTTTATGAGTTACAGCAACCCTATGTAGTTCGGCAGTTTCTACAGCGAGTTAAAAGACGAATAATGGGCTTAAGCGGCTAAACTTAAGAATAATTAGTAGGGCTCGGTGCTGAACGGAGCCCAAAATCAAACAAACTATGAGCACCCCGAGTACGAAGGGGAACACACTAAATTGGAGTAATAAAGAGATGCCGAAGCTTAGATCCGCTACTACCACCGAAGGCCGCAATATGGCGGGAGCCCGGGCTTTATGGCGGGCCACAGGGGTAAAAGATACCGACTTTGGTAAACCTATTATTGCCGTAGTGAACTCCTTCACCCAGTTTGTGCCGGGCCATGTGCATTTACGCGATTTAGGCAAACTGGTGGCTGAAGCTATAGAAGACGCAGGTGGCATCGCCAAAGAATTTAACACCATCGCCATAGACGACGGTATCGCCATGGGCCACGGCGGTATGTTGTACAGCCTGCCGTCACGCGAAATCATTGCCGATTCAGTGGAATATATGGTCAACGGCCACTGCGCTGACGCTATGGTCTGTATTTCCAACTGCGACAAAATCACCCCTGGCATGTTAATGGCTGCGTTACGGCTGAATATCCCGGCCATTTTTGTTTCAGGTGGCCCAATGGAAGCGGGCAAAACCAAACTGTCGGATCAGATTATCAAGCTGGATTTAGTCGACGCTATGGTCTCGGCAGCTAACCCCAACGTGACAGATGCCGACAGCGAAAAAATTGAGCGCAGCGCCTGCCCAACCTGTGGTTCCTGCTCTGGTATGTTTACTGCCAACTCAATGAACTGCTTAGTGGAGGCTTTGGGTTTAGGCCAGCCGGGCAATGGCTCTATGCTGGCCACTCACGCTGATCGTAAAGCGCTGTTTATCAGTGCAGGCCAGCGCATTATGGACCTGACCAATCGCTGGTATAAACAGAACGACGCCAGCGCTTTGCCGCGTAATATCGCCAATAAAACCGCTTTCGAAAACGCCATGATGCTGGATATCGCCATGGGTGGTTCCACCAACACAGTGCTGCATTTATTGGCCGCCGCTATTGAAGCCGAAGTGGATTTTGGCATGAGCGACATAGACCGCTTATCGCGCATAGTGCCGCATTTATCCAAAGTGGCGCCAAGTACGCAAAAATACCATATGGAAGACGTACACCGCGCCGGTGGTGTCATTGCTATTCTGGCCGAATTAAACCGCGCTGGTTTACTGAACCCCAATACCCCTCATGTAGCGGGCTCGTCGCTGGGTGATGTGTTAGCGCGCTTCGACATTATGACGACTCAGGATCAGGCGGTAAAAGACTTCTACCGCGCCGGCCCTGCCGGTATCCGCACCACTCAAGCCTTTTCGCAGGATTGCCGTTACCCAACATTGGACGACGACCGGGTTGAAGGTTGTATCCGCAGTAAAGAACACGCTTATTCACAGGACGGCGGTTTGGCCGTGCTGTACGGCAACTTAGCGCCAAACGGCTGTATTGTGAAAACCGCAGGTGTCGAAAAAGAAAACCTGGTGTTTAACGGCCGCGCCCGTATTTTTGAGAGTCAGGACAGCGCAGTAGACGCCATTCTGGCCGGTAAAATTGTTGCAGGTGATGTAGTGATTATCCGCTACGAAGGGCCAAAAGGTGGCCCGGGTATGCAGGAAATGTTGTATCCAACCAGCTACTTAAAGTCGATGGGTTTAGGCAAAGCCTGTGCGTTGATCACAGACGGCCGTTTCTCTGGTGGTACTTCGGGTTTATCCATAGGCCACGTGTCACCAGAAGCCGCCAGCGGTGGTGCTATAGCGCTGGTAGAAGAAGGCGACGCCATCGCCATTGATATTCCAAACCGCAGCATTGCCATTGGGGTTAGCGATGCCGTCTTAGCAGAGCGCCGCGCCGCCATGGACGCCAAAGGTGCTTTAGGCTGGAAACCAGTGGACCGCGTGCGTTCGGTCAGCCCAGCCTTAAAAGCCTATGCCATGCTGGCAAGCAGTGCCGACAAAGGCGCAGTGCGTGACTTGAGTAAATTGGAAAGCCTATGAGTGCCGTAGAAAACGCTGTAAAAGATCAAAGTAAAACAGCCGCCGACTGGCAGCGCCCGGCACCAAACCCGGCGCTGATGCAGCAGTATTTACGGGAAATTTTATTGTCGCCTGTGTATCAGGCGGCGATAGAAACCCCGCTGCAGGCTATGCCAAAACTCGGCCAGCGTATTGGCCAGCATGTGCTGTTAAAACGTGAAGATATGCAGCCAGTGTACTCATTCAAGCTGCGTGGCGCTTTTCATAAACTGCATAAAGTGCGTGAGCAACAGCCTGGGGCTAGCGTGGTCTGTGCATCTGCAGGCAATCATGCGCAGGGTGTGGCTTTATCCGCCAGCAAGCTGGGCCTGAACGCCACTATAGTGATGCCTATCACCACGCCGGAAATTAAAGTAGCAGCAGTCAAAGCCCTGGGCGGCAAAGTGCTGCTGCACGGTACCGCCTTTGACGAAGCCAATAAGTTTGCCATTGAGTTATCGCAAACTCAGGGCGCCACTTATATTCCACCTTTTGACGATGCCGACGTGATCGCAGGCCAGGGCACAGTCGCAAAAGAGCTATTAAGCCAACATAACAAACTGGACGCGGTATTTATTCCGGTTGGCGGCGGTGGCTTATTGGCCGGTATGGCGGTGTACATCAAAGCCGTAATGCCGGGCGTAAAAGTCATAGGCGTAGAGCCAGACGACGCCGCCTGTTTAAAAGCCGCATTAGACGCAGGCGAGCCTGTGACGTTAGACAGAGTAGGGCTATTTGCCGACGGTGTGGCAGTAAAACGCATAGGCACAGAGAACTTCAAACTGGCGCATTTATACTGCGACGATGTGATCACAGTCTCCAGCGATGAAATTTGTGCCGCCATCAAAGATATCTTCGACGACTTACGTGCAGTCGCAGAACCTGCTGGTGCTTTGGCTTTAGCTGGCCTGAAAAAATATGCGGCCAGCGCTAACCAAACTCAGAACCTTAGCGCAGTACTCAGCGGCGCTAACCTGAACTTCGACACCTTGCGTTATGTGTCGGAGCGCTGCGAACTGGGCGAGAAAAAAGAAGCGGTTTTTGCCGTTACTATTCCGGAAGAAAAAGGCAGCTTCCGCCGTTTCTGCCAAACCTTAGGCGGCCGCGCCATCACCGAATTTAACTACCGTTACGCCAGCGACAACAAAGCCCATATTTTTGTTGGCATCAAACTACGGCACGGCGCAGAAGAACTGCAGCAGGTGAATCAGGCCTTATCGGCCGCAGGCTACGACTATCAAGACTTATCCGACGACGAGCTGGCCAAACTGCACGTCCGCCATATGGTCGGCGGCATGCCCCCACGTTTAGTTAAAGAGCAGGTCTACCAGTTCAACTTCCCGGAATACCCGGGCGCGCTAATGAACTTCCTGAACACCCTGGGCGAAAAATGGAATATCACTTTATTCCACTACCGCAACCACGGCGCAGCTACTGGTGATGTATTGGCTGGGTTTGAGATTGCTGATCATGCCGAGATTGCTGAGCATTTAGATACTTTGGGCTATGAGTATCGGCTGGTGACCAGCAATGGGGCTTATAAGGTGTTTTTGACGGCGGACTAAAGTGTTGAATCGTAGAGGCGACCTTTATGGTCGCCTGTGTTTGCAGCATAATTGTAGCTAGCCTTAAACCAACGTTAGGTAGTTTTTTCATTCCCGCTATTTAAAGTTTTGAAAATGCAGGCCTTGACAGATTAGAGTTCAATTTATGATCTGTATAACGAGCTAACCAACGTAGTTTTTCTTGTACAGATGGAGAGCTAGATTTTGTATCGTTGAGTATTCTAGTTACTGCGCTTTCCAATGCATTACTGGGCACTTCAGAGTTTTCCGTGATGTAATCTATAAAACAGACCCCGTCGTCTTCGTTTATAAGAGGTAGATTATTTACATAAACCTTAGGTTTGACTAGTTGTAGCAAGTCTGTGGAGATTAGAATTCGAGGATATCTGGCCTGTTGACTTTCCAAGTGATATGCATCGATCATAGCCTTGCTGAATAAAAATTTGTCGTCAACAAAGTGCTTACCAAACGTTATTCCTCCTCTGCATAATAGGCCTGACATTAAAAGCTCTCTTTGCCAAGTGGCAACAGTTGATACAAAATCTTCAAAACTTGATGCACTATAAGGTTTACTGAACACGATTGAATCTGAGAATTGGATCAAATTAGCATCAGGATCTTGCCCAAGAATTTGTTTTGCTTTGTTATGCGCCGAATATAACCTCTCTAGAAATACTGGGTTATCTGATGATTCGCAGTCAGACTTAACCATCTCTGAAAAGCCTAAAATATCTATGAAAGCAACAAAATGGCTCGATAGTTTTGGACTCAAAATTAATCTCCTTGAGATAATCTTCCGGCTAGTTGGCGAAAGCATTCCTTATATGTGGCCATTCTAACTACTGCATCATTCCATGTTCCTCCTCCCCAAGTTGAGCCTGATTCGGTTATTAAAGCTGTATCTTCTTGGGAGATGCCGAAAATTGGCTTACTAACCTCTTGCATTAACGGTGCAAGTGAGCCGAAATCAGGGATCTGTACAGCAGTAAACTGCTCTGGAGTCAAAGAACATAAGGGATTTGTTGGTATTGAATGTTTATTAAGAATAGGGATCAGAAATCGAGTTATTTGTTGTGGGATTCTGCTCATCCACAAGCCAAAACCAGCTTTTGGTTTCGATTTATAAACCTTAAAGAACTGGGATATTACGCCTAAGAATACTGGTGTTCCATGTTTAACCGGGAGACCATAGCTCATATATGTGCTTTTGATCTGAGAATGTTCTAGCAACCATCGCCCAACTATGCTGGATAATGTTTCTATCGCCTGAACACTAAATCTATCAGGAGCTATAGGTACAAAAAACGAATCACAAGCTAAAAAGAACGATCTAGTCAATGCACCTGCACTTGGACCCAAATCAATTAATATATAGTCATAATTTTGTGACTTACCAAACCTTTCAAGCATATCTCCAATCGCGACATAAGTTCTCATTAAATTGGTGCGTTCAGCAAATCTTTGAGTGTGCGCTTCTGCCAGATCATTCTCTACTGAAGTAAGATCGACGCTACCTCTTATTAGATCCAAGCCATCCCTGATTTGTACTGTTTCAATGAGGCTGATATCAACTTCTGGAACTGTACCTTCTATCCGTGGTTTTAGAACATCCAAAATGCTTGTACCCGGTAAATCCAAAATTACGCCTGTTTGTGCAGCTTGTTCATCCAATTGCTCAATTTGATTTCCCATACAAAGCTCTGTGAGATTGCATTGCGGATCTGCGTCTACCAGCAAAACCTTTTTACCATCTTCAGCTAAATAATGAGCAAGATTAAAAGTTGTTGTTGTCTTTGATACTCCACCTTTGTGGTTATACAAACTAACTATTTGCATTGTTTTGTCCTTTTTATAACGACTAAGTGGTTAAGTCTTGCTCGGGAGAATCGGTGTCAGGTCTTACTCTGAACCCTAGTTAAATCTGGAGTTGCGGATGAAACGCAGAAGGTATGGAGCTAGAGATCTAAAGGCTAAAACGCCAAGAAGAACTGAACTGCCAAACTTCCTTTTCCGGCAACTTCTTTACAGTTGTAACTCGTTTAGAACCAAGGTAATTCAGCTTATGCAAAACGGCAAGAGCTTTTTCGGGACTTGTAGTTAATGCTATGCATTAATCCAGACGCGAAGTTCTAGCGTCCTCAAATGGTCACGCCCCTATTCTTAAAAAGACAAACCCGCGTTAAGCGGGTTTGTAACTTTTGTTATTACTTACTGTATTGCATCAGCAAACCGGTGTCAGGTCTTGCCCTGTGCCCCATGCTATAAAGCGACACTATCCGTTACTTTGACTAATTCTTTAAAAAACTTAATCGCCTTTTCCACTTCGTCTCTTTTGACTAAATGCGGGACTTTGGGGTCGGCGTTATTGCGGCCCTGATGCACAGCATCACCACGTTTACTTAACCAACTATTCAGTTGAGAGCATACTGTTTTTGGCTGGTAGTTATTCCACACCCAGCTTTCGGTGATATCGTGTTGCAGAAACTCCAGGCTGAGTTGCTTTACCTTGTCAGAATTGGGGTTGTTTAACCGCTTAATCTCTATATCCAACTTCTTCTGGATATAGTCGCCTGCAAAACTGCCTTTCAGCACTGAAATCTTTTGGCAGAGTTGTTCGTTTAACCAGGCTTCAATATAAGTTTCCCATGCCGTCAGCGTCATAATAAGCGCAGCACGTTTTAAAACTTCATTGGGTTGTCGTTCTTGTTGAGGCAGTTTATCGAACAGCACAAGCAAGCGCTCGGCGTCGGCGATAGCGGTTTCAAAAGCTTGATAGGAGGTTGATGCCATGACGTCCTTTCCCGGCAACTGCAGCCATCTTTAGTGGCTTGAATAGCTCCAAATTAGAACAACTGAAACCAAAGCACAAGTTGTTTTTCGGGACTTGAGGTCAGTGATAGAAGGTTACTTGATGCGATAGGAGGGATTGAGGATAAACGCCTCTTCATTAGAGGCGTGGGGCATCAACACTTAGTAATAGATACAACAAAGGTCGTTCAGCTGTACCATTCT
>NZ_JAIWOI010000317.1 GCF_020217005.1 Rheinheimera sp.
TTTTAGCGATGGTTGCGCTGACTTTTGTTGATGGCAATAATTGCCTGAAAAATTTGCAGAATACTTTGTTCACATAACCAATTTTGCCTTGGTCGTGGTAGACGGCAATGGCGTTTTCATCGAATCTGTTTTTCTCTTCAGGTACGAAAGTGACCTGATCTTCCAGTCTGACATATTCCAAGTCCAAGTCTTCTTGATACCTTGTTCCTGCAACTTCCAGCACATATTCAAAGCTGGTTTGGATGTCGCTAAAGTCAGGAAACAAGATAAAGCCATCAGCCGGAGATTTTGCTCCTGTATAACCCAGCAGTGCAAAATCAGAAGCGTTAAACGGGCTAGGCAAACAATGCTGTTGCAAGTAACGGCCAAAATCGCCTCGCGACTTTGGCGGTAATCTACGCAAAAACGGATCAAGTACATTGTTGGTATGTACAGCTACATCCAGGTTAAAAGCAGGATGGCCAAGAAAGCCAGCGTTTTTAGCTAATTCAAAATCTTCCGATGCCGTTTGATAGGTAAAAGTGTACTCATCTGCTTTACGGGCTATTGTGGCTACAAGGTAACGAGCACCACCAGATTTTGGCTGCCATGTGACCAATAAGGTATTGGGTTCAACTATGGTATTCAAAGTTTTCATGATGTCAGAAGCTCACAGATCAATTTATGCCTGCACAATAACAGGCGGGATATCCAATCGAATCGCTGCTTCGATAATGGTATTTCAAGTTCAATTTCGCACAAATACTCTAATTTAGCCAGCATAGTGGCAAAATCAGTTTGCATAACTTGTTGAACAAAAGCTTTGTTTTGTTCTGATTCATTCACAAGCATTCTTACGGACTCGAGGTGGTTGAGTCTGACCTTGGGATCGCCAGCATCTATCCTTAAGTGGTGCGCCCCCTGTTTTATATATTTATCCACTTTTGCATCGTTCCACCTACTAACATTGGCAGGAAACCGTTCATGGCCGAGACTTGTACCATTATCAAACAACGGACTGAGTTTGATGGACGGTTTTTTGTTCGGACTATGAACAATCCCCCAATTTTCCTGATGTCTGTCTGTGTTACCAATAATTGAATCGAACAGAATTAACTCATTTAACCACTGATTCCAGCTTTGTTCTTCTCCTATGAATTTACTAAGAACTCTGCAAATCTTTATCAAATCAAGGAGGTTGTGTTGACTTCCTTTTTGATGATCAAAATCCGGGAAAATCTGTTGAAAGAAGTCAGCGGCATGCACGAAGTTCTGTGTTTGAGGGTCATAAAACCATTCAATTAAAGCCGCACAAACCACCTTTCCTTCAAAATCCAGTGATTTGGCAGGTAAAGCCTTTGGCACATCAAAGCCAAGCTCTGTGCCTATCAAATAGGCGATACATTCCATCCAGAACTGATCCGGATATGCGGGTCGTGAACACTTAAATAAATAGGGCCAGTTAGGTTTTATGGCGGGTATGGTTTCTGCCGGGGACCAAAGCATTTGTTTATCTCTGGCTCCTATCGGGAATATTCCGTGAGTGTCATCGACCAACCAATCGGTGACATCAATCACTTCAATGTGCTGAGACAAACCCTTCTCCTTGAGTTGTTATTTCTGCTAGTCCTTGCACTAACTGTTCGAATAATAACTTCAGTGTCAGCTGTGCATTTTTCTCTGTATAGATTGAGCGTAGCCCAGAATAACGGAGCAACTGTTCACGTGGGCGGATCAATTCCTGAAAGGTAGCCAATAGTTGAGTTGAACTTTGTTGTTCTGCCAACTGTTGAATTCGGGTTAATTCATTAGTGAGCAATGCAACAGCGTTCGGCAATAAGGTGTTATCTAGTTGAGGAAAAAACTGCTGTATCCGCACTGATGGCGCGGCGATAAGCTGAAAATCAAACACACCATTATCGGGCCGACATAACACTATGCCGATATTGGCAAACTCACCTGTCTCAGCAAAAGGCAAAAAGCGCACTATGGCGTATTGGTAGAGAGTTTTCATTGTGAGTTTAGTTACTCTAACGCGGCTCGTTAGCTAAAAATAAGACAGAGTGCTGCGCTGTTCAAGCAGAGAAATTCAGCGTAAACAGTTACTTCATTCATTTTGGTAATTACCAGTAACACCCACCTCAACGAAACCCATCAAAGCTAAAAATCTGCTCTACCGGCACTTCAAAATAACGTGCCATTTGCAACGCTATCACCACAGAAGGCGTAAAACGGCTGGTTTCTACTGTGCTGATGGTTTTACGGGATACACCAATAGCGTCGGCCAGTTGCTGTTGCGACAGCCCTCTGGCGGCGCGCAGCTCTGCAATTCTGTTGTAGAGGGTTTGCTCTTCCATCAGTTGGTTTCCTGCTCTGGTTCTTCTTGTTCATCCAGCACTGTGCGCAAACTCAGATAAAAGCTGATGGACCCGACAAAGATCGTCAGTAATAAAAAGGGCTGAAACGCAAGCCACTGCGGGTCGCCGTTTTTGTTGATTAAGTGGGTTGTGACATAACCCGAAAACGCCACCACTAGAGTTAAGTTGTAGGCCAGCGTCGTAGCGCGCTGAAAGCGGCTGCGTAAATACTCGTCCTGAAAATCACCGCATATCTCGCGGATTTTCCAGCCGTAGGACAGCAGCTTAGGTTGTTTCGTCACTTTGACCAGAAAATAAATCACTGAAAACAGCACGCCATAACTAAAAGCATCACTTACTGCATTTAGTTCAAACCAAAACAAACTGATGTCTCTTAACAATTGAAAGCCTGTCAGCAGCGCAAAAAACAGGGCGCCGAAGATTGACGCTTTGACACAATTTTCCTGATCTTCGATAGTCCATGTAGCCATAATAAGTGTTCCTTTTTTATTAAGTTTAGATACCTTCAGGTATCAATATGAAACCTTAAGGTATCAGTGTCAAGTTTTTTTGATACCTTAAGGTTATATTTTAGTGGTGCAAAAGATCATCAGTATTAGGTTGTGGCTTTTGCCACGGCTACAAGAGCCTGCAGATGTATGTCTATTCTAAAATTGACGAATGAAGCCCAAAAGGCTGCATTCGTAGCTTATTTGGCTTCATTTGGTGCTGCTGTGTCTGCTCTTACGGATTTGCTTTTTACCGGTTACCGGCGTCAGGTGTTGGGTTTGCTGTTGCTAAAACCCGACCAGGCTTGGCATGTGCGTGGAATTGCCCGTTTAACTGATACGCAGCCCGGCACTTTGCATAAAGAGCTAACGAAATTGGCACAGGCTGGCATTTTGAAAAAAACACAGCAAGGGAACCAGCTGTGTTATCAGGCCGATACCAGCTGCGTGGTGTATGAAGAACTCGCCAGTATTCTGCGTAAAACGACTGGTTTGGTTGATGTGTTACGGCAGGCTTTGTTGCCTGTATCCGATCAACTGCAGTGTGCTGCAGTCTTTGGTTCAGTCGCCAGCGGCAAAGCGACGGCCAATAGCGATATCGACCTGCTGTTGGTGGGGGAACTGAGTTTTGTGGATGCAGTGAAGAGCCTGTATCCAGCGCAGCAACAGCTGGGCCGCGAGATCAATCCTAAACTATATTCAGTCGCCGAATGGCAGAAAGCTCTGGCTGAAGGTTCCGGTTTTATCCGTGAACTGTTGGCTAATCCGCTACTGATGATCGCAGGAGACAAGGATAACCTTAGACAATCTGATGGGCATACTGCTGGAACACATTAACCCAGATAAAACAGCTATACAGCGGCTGCTAGAAGCGGCACAACCTAATATTAAAGATGCAGTTGGCTGGACTGAGTAATGAAAACCGCTTTGATGCCGCTTACAAAGCCATTATGCAACTGTCGAATGCAGCGTTGCAGGCTGCTGGATTTCGAACCCTGACCAGTAAAACTGGCCACCATCAAACTACTTTTCATAAAGCATGCTTCAATCTTTGGTTAAGACAGTGGGTATAGACACGGACAGGCTTATTGTTCCGGATGCCTTGCGTAAGCAGCGCAATGTTGCGGATTATTCCGGTGATCTGGTGGAAGATGCTGCTGTTGCGGAATGTATCAAACAGGCAAAAGAGTTGATGGTTTTAACGGAAACTTGGTTGAAGCGGACTTAACAGTGAAATGCGGTAGTTAGTTGTATCTCGTTGTCTTGTTTTACTACTTCACTCTTAACGTACTAATCAAGATACTGATTAAGGCACCAATTGGGATACTAACTGCGCCAGCAGTTCGTCGGGCTTAGCTGCGGTTAAGACGGAGCGCAGGCTGGAGTAGCAAATTAACTCTTCGTTTGGCTGGGTGAGCTGCTGAAAGGCGGCAAAAACCTCTGGCGCTTTTTGCTGTTCTGCCAGCTGTTGCACTTTGATTAACTCTTCAGTTAATGCTCTGATGGTCAGAGGGAACAATGCTTCATTGATTTGTGGAAAAAATCGTGGCACCCGCTCCGCATGTTCAGGAACCAGCTGAAAGGCAAAAATGCTGCCTGCAGGGGCACATAACACTATGCCAATATTGGCAAATTCGCCTGTCTCGGCGAAAGGCAAAAATCGGACTATGGCGTATTGGTAGAGGGTTTTCATTGGGGTGTACTGCCTTGGTAACTTTATGTGCTCTACCTAAAACAGCAGAAATGTGATGCCATGCAAAGTGCTGCTGTTTGTTGTAGGGCATTGATAATGAGAGTTTAGCTTGGGTTCCGACTGCAGAAGCGTATTTTTTGTTTCAGCTGAAGGTCTGAAGAGCCAGCGTCACCTTATGCAGTGAAAGTACTCAGTACAGTGTGAGGTCTGTGCCTGGCGGCAGCAACGCAGATTTACTCTGAGCAACGGTTAGGATGCTGTTTGTTGTGCTGTAACTTCAGCTGTGCTGAGCTGTGACACTAAAAGTTCAATTTGCTGCCTTTGCTCTCTCAGTGACCACATCTGCTGGTCTATCTCTGTCAGCTTTTGTTGCAGCATAGGCAAGAGCAACTGGCAGTCGACCGGGTGCTGGTCGCTGCTGTGATTTTGCCGTTGCACTGAGCGGATTTGTTTCAGGCTAAAGCCCATTTGTTGGGCTTTTAAGATGACTTCCAGCCGGCTTTTGCTGTCTTCGCTGTAATAACGGTAGCCGCTCTGTTCCCTCATTGGACTAATCACCCCTTGTTGTTCCAGAAAGCGTAGTATTGATTCAGAGACATTCAATAATTTGGCGAGCTGACCAATGCGATACATGGTTTTTTCCTTAAGCTGAAAACTATTGCAGGATAAGGTCCGGATTTTGGTATGGCAAGGCTTGACTCTCAACCTAGGTTGAAGCTTTACACTTGCGTTGTACTTGTAGCCACAGCGGCGTTGACTGCACACTCTCGCCCCAGTCACATAGGTCACTATGCTCCCGGGGACTCGATTGTTTGTCGCCTTGCTGCAGCTGCAATTACTTAGCAAGTGCCTTGCGTTGTACTTGAATTCAGACGGCCTTTATTGGCATCGGATTGGGAATTCAGGCGGGCGGGTACAAGACCCGCCCCGTCCATCTGTTCCGCGGTATTTGTGGTATCGGGCTGGTGTAATACGTGCCCCATGAATTGAATTGATGGCGAAACCTAAGCCAGAAAACAGAACCAAGAGGTATAACTATGTTGTTTGAAGCCACAACTTTGCCAAATGGCGTGGTGCTGAAAAACCGGCTGGTGAAAGCCGCTATGGAAGAGAATATGGCCGCTGCCGGGCAAAATCCTTCGGCACAGCTGATTCAGTTGTATCAGCACTGGGCCTTGGGCGGTACTGGATTATTAATTTCCGGCAATGTGATGGTGAGCCGCAAAGCGTTAACAGGGCCAGGTGGTGTAGTGCTGGATGCCAAATCGGATTTAGCTGTATTCAAAAGTTGGGCAGAAGCAGGCCAACAAAAGGGCGCTAAGCTGATTTTGCAGCTGAATCATCCGGGGCGGCAAATGCCGGCGAATCTGGGGCAGCAGGCGATAGCACCTTCGGCTGTGGCTTTAGATTTAGGTCAGTTCTCAAAGATGTTTGCCAGCCCCAGAGCCATGACGCTGGCTGATATCAGCGAATTTAAACAACAATTTTTGCAAAGTAGCCAACTGGCGTTACAGGCAGGTTTTGCCGGAGTGCAAATTCATGCGGCTCATGGTTATTTACTCAGCCAGTTTTTATCGCCGCTGGTGAATCAGCGGCAGGATCAGTACGGTGGTAGTTTAGAAAACCGTGCCCGTTTAGTACTGGAGCTGGTGACTCTGTTGCGTGCTGAATTGCCTGCCAGTTTTATTATCAGCCTGAAGCTGAACTCAGCCGATTTTCAGCGTGGTGGTTTTTCCACAGAGGATGCGAAACAAGTGTTGTTATGGCTCAACCCGCTGGCGCTGGATTTTGTCGAATTGTCCGGCGGCAGCTACGAAGCTCCTGCTATGCAAGGCGACAGTCGCGATGGCTCAACACTGGCGCGTGAGGCTTATTTCCTGGACTTTGCCAAAGAGCTACAGCAAGCCGCACAAATGCCTTTGATGCTGACTGGCGGTATTCAAAGGCTAGAGGTCGCAGAGCAGGTGCTGCATAGTGGTGTCGCTTTAGTGGGCATAGCCACAGCTTTGGCATTGGTGCCCGACTTACCAGAGCGTTGGCAACAAGGTGAAACACTAAGCCCAGCGTTACCGGCTTTTCGTTTTGCCAAAAAGCCACTGCAAGCACTGGCGAAAATGGCTTACACCAGATTGATGCTCAGGCGTTTTGGTCAGGCTTTGCCGTTTTGGTCTATCCGCCGCTGGCCTTTGGCGATGTTGCTGCTGGATCAACTGCGGTTAGCGTTTTTAGCCCGTCGTTATAAAAAACAGATGGGGTTGTAACAACAGCACTTCAAATCACTGCGTCAGTGCAGTTGGAGCCTCGATTGATAAAGCCCGCCTAAGCGCAGTTTTTGGCTGCACTTAGGCAAAGCGTCTGGTTATTTTACTTGCAGCATCAGTTTCAGCGGCGCTGAAGCTTTGCCCTGATTGTCTGTGACGACCAGCATCAGATAGTAATCACCCGCCATAGTGGCACTAAATTCCGTGCTGGCCTGGGTTGGCTGGCTCAAATTAACCTGAGCTCCCTCTGGTGCTTTGTCGACAGTCCAGAGATAGCTCAGCGGACTGCCTTCGAAATCCGTAGCCACAGCCGTTAAGCTGCGCGCTTCACCTACAGCCACTAAAGGTTGAAAGGGTTGTATCGTCACTTCCGGTGCAAAGTTCAGATAGGCTTCAATTTTCAGTCCTCTTGGGAAAGATTTTTTCTCGCCATCTGAGGCTTGCAGCCAAATCACATATTCACCTTCCAGATCCGTAATTAAATCAGTTTCGCTGGCAGTTGCTGCCGACAAGGCGGCCTGACTGGTTCTTGGCTTGATGCCCAGTTTCCATTGGTAGGTCAGCGGGTCACCCTCTGGATCTGTTGCTTTGGATGTCAATCGTACGGTGTCGCCAGGTCTGACTTTTTTAGCGCTGCTACTTACTTCAGTTACAGGCGCTTGGTTGTTGGTCTCCGCAGTTATATTCAGTTGTTTTTGTGCTGATTTTTCTCCATCAGAGACCGTCAGTTGCAACAGATAAGTACCGGCGCTGTCAGTGATAAAGTCTGTATTTACAGCAGTAGGCGCTGACAGATTAAAAACTGAGCCTGTGGGAGCTTGCAGTATTTCCCACAAATAGCTCAGTGGAGCCTTCTCGGGATCCGAGCTTTTGCTCGCAGAAAGCGATAATTTTTCATTGATTTTAATAAAGTTTTTCTCTACTTCAATCATCGCTGTAGGCGAAGCGTTAACTGTTAATGCCGTAACCTTAAGTGTCAGTTGATCAGTCAGAGTTTTCCCCAGACTGTCGGTCAGGGTTAGTTTCAACACATAGTCGCCAGGTAAATCCGGTTGTAGTGTGGTTGTGAGGCCTTTTTGTTGCCCTGGGCTGGTTTGACTGAACTCTGGTTTTTTCTCCAGTTGCCACAGGTACTGCGGCTGCTCAAGTTCCAGCGAGCTGACCACTGCGCTGTAGCTTAGCAATTGGCCCTGTTGCGCTGATGTGACTCCCAGAATTTCAACTGTGATAACAGGAGCCGGGCTGATACTGATACTTTGCTGCGTGCTGTTACTCAGACCTTTACTGTCTGTGACTTTAAGTTCGGCTTTGTAGACACCAGCCTGAGTTGTCGTCACTTCGGTTTTAACTGCTGTGCTGTCAGTTAGCTGTACTGCACTACCGTCAGGGCCCAGCAACTGCCAGTTGTAACTCAGCGTATCTTGTTCCGGATCTGTACTTTCTGAAGCATCCAGTTTCAGTATACCTCCGACATTCTGGTTACTGTGGCTGAGCACAGCCTTAGCAGTAGGTGCAGTATTTACTGGTGTGACCGGGTCTGGCGTTGTTGTTGTATCTGAAGAGCCGCTACCGCAGCCATATAAGAAAAAAGCGCACAATGCTGCAAGAGCCATAAAATGGCTTTTGGAATTTAACATCCTTGTATGTCCTTCTAATGCTTTGTAACAGAGTTTCACATTTGACTTAGCCTGGCTTCCAGGCCAGAGCAGCAGTGTAGATGGAATAAAGTGGCAAATGCAATATGGGTGTTTATTTATTGTAAATATTATGTTTTCGGCTGGCGCCGCAGCATTCAGGCAACCAGCAGGCCAGCGCAAACAAGCTAGCCAACAGAAGTGCTAGGCTGCAGTAACTTTGTTCGCCAGCTTAGTACGTAATTGCCAACGCAATAGCTTGAAGCTCATCAACCCCTGCACTAACACACTGGCGGCAGAACCATACCAGACCATAGCGGGTGAAAAATCACTACGGCTGGATAACCACAAGACTGGCAAAATAAAAGCGAAGATCCGTACTGCTGAACTGGCCAGCGAAGGCCAGGTATTGCCAAGGCCCTGAAAAACACCAGAGCAACTGAATACCAGCACTATGGTTATAAAATTCAGGCTGATGATATGCAGAAACAACTCACCTTCAGCAGCTACTTTGAGATCGTCAGTAAAGGCCAGCATCAGAGGGTGGGCCAGCCACTGGCTCAGTAAAAACAGCGGCAACATGACGAACGCCATTTGTTTCAGTCCAATGTTAAAACACTGCCGAACCCGGTCCGCATGGCCTGCGCCATAGTTCTGGCCAACAATAGCTGGCATAGCAAAAGACAACGCCATAGCGGGCATCATCATAGCCTGAAGAATTCTGTTGCCTATACCAAAGGCGGCTTGCGTGGCTGTGCCAAAATCTTTTATCACCCAATAGACAAAGGCGGTAAAAACAAACATCAGGGCAAATTCGCCGCCCGCTGGTAGACCTATAGCTGTAATTTGACGCCAGACTTTAGCGTCAAAGCGCCATTGTTTTGGTGTTTGCAGCACAGAGTGATCACTTTTCAGAAAGTAGAGCCATAACAAAGCTACACCTACAGCCACAGCTATACTGCTGGCTAAGCCTGCACCAAACACTCCCAAGGCATAGCCTGTGCCCCAGCCGGCGATTAACACTGGCGCCAGAATTATATTGAGCAGCACAGTGACAAGTTGCACCATCATGGCGGGTTTAACGACGCCTACAGCCCGTAGTGCGGCGCCAATAGCGGAAGAAACAAACATCAGTGCCAGACCAGGCAGATAGGCGTGTAAAAACTGTTGTGCCTGCTGTTGTACTTCGGGATCCGCAGTCATGAGCTGCATATAGTTATCGCTAAGTGCAAACCCTAGCGCTAAGGTCAGCACTGCTAAAGCTGCACCCATTAGCATGGCCTGTTGAAATACAACATTGGCATGCTGATGTTCTTTAGCTCCGGTATAGCGGGCGATCAGCGCGACACAACCTACATTCAGCATCTGGGTTAGTGCCATGATCAGCATAGTCAAATTTGTTGCTGCACTGACACCTGCAATTGCAGCAGCGCCCAGATCGGCGACAAAATACAAGTCAACGAATAGATAAAGCGACTGCACAAACATGCCGATCATCATCGGCAATGCCATAGTCCAGATATGGCGTAATAAGGAACCCTGAGTTAAATCTGTCATGTTGTGCTGC
>NZ_JAIWOI010000318.1 GCF_020217005.1 Rheinheimera sp.
GGCATTGGGGTGGCGTAAATCGTATAAAAACTCTGACAAGGCCTGATAACGTTTATTCGGGTCGGGTTGCAGGGCTTTTTCTAAGGTTAAATCCAGCCAGACCGGCAGTTCGCTGTCTTTACTGAGCACTGACTGATAACGCAATTTTTTCTGGGCTTTGATGCTTTTTCCACGAGCGACATCAGCGTCATAAGGATAACGGCCTGATAATAACTGGTAGGTCAGTACAGCCAGTGAATACAAGTCTGACCGCTCTGTGCCAGCCAGACCTAAAAAATACTCGGGTGCCGTATACAAAGCTGTGCCGGGAATATCCCCGGCCACTTCGTCATCTGTTTGCAATCCAGCCAGTCGGGCTGCGCCAAAGTCGATAATTTTCACTATGCCCTGGGCGTTGATTATCAGGTTGTCGGGTCTGATGTCCTGATGCAGAATTTCGCAGCGGTGCAGTGCCTGCAAGCCTTTGCCCAGTTGTTCGATTATATCGCGCACTTGCTCCAGCCTTGGCTTAGGATGGTCCAATTGCCACTGTTTTAGTGTCTGGCCTTCGACATAGTCAAACAGGGTGTAAAGCGCAGTGCGTGGCCTGTTGATGCTGGCCGGGCGCACCACATGGTTACTCTGCACTCTTTTGGCTATCCATTCTTCGCGCATCAGCCGTTCCAGATAATCAGGCTGTTCAGCTAAGTCGATGGAGGGGGCTTTGAGCACCAGTAACTGCTCTGTCGATTTGTCCTGCACCAGATAAACATGACTGCGGTTGCTTTGCTGTATAGCCCGGATCACCTGCAGACCATCCAACATATCGCCTTGTTGCAACAGAGGGGGTAAAGCTAAGTGTTGATCCAGACAAAGAGGTAGGTTGTTGTCTGCAGGCAAACCATCAATACGCACTAACTGCAGCGTGATGTTATCGCTACTGCCAGCTACTAAGGCGATTTGGGTCAGTTGCTCGGCCAGCAAAGATAAATCTGATTCAGCTTCCAGCAGCTTACACAGCTGAGTGGCGGGTAAGGCATCAAATAAACCGTCTGTCGCTAGCAGAAACAAATCCCCCTGTTGCAGAGGCAGGCTTTGGTAATCGGGTTCTAAGACAGGGCCAGCGCCTAAAGCCTGGCTTAAATAACTACTGCTGCCGCGCCAAAGCTTATGATCTCGTGTCAATTGCTCCAGTTGCCTGTTACGCAGCAGATAAATCCGGCTGTCGCCGACATGGACTAAGTGCGCGTGGCGTTGCTTTAGGATTAAGGCACTGAAAGTACAGACATAACCTTTATCCGGATCTGAACTGAAAGGCCCTTTGCGATTTTGGGCATACAACCAGTTGTGGCAAGCTTTCAGCACCTGCAAGGCCGCATGTGGTACAGACCAGGCCTCGCTGGTGCAGTAGTAATCATCCAGAAAACTTTTTACTGCTGTTTCACTGGCAATCTGACTGACTGTGCTGGTGCTGATGCCATCGGCCACAGCCAGTACTATGCCTTTATTACTTAATTCAGGCTCTTTCGGCAGATAAGCGCCAAAGCAGTCCTGATTAAATGCTTTACGGCCAGCAACAGAATGCTGGCCCAAAGCGACTTGCAAAGATGTAGCTGACTGTACCATCAGGCTTTAGCCAGATTGGTTGCCGGGCTCTCAACTGGTTTCGAAGTCAATTGACGTTTTGGCGCCGTTTTATAGTGAGTGCTGTACAAAGTTAAGCCAGTAAAAGCTAATCCACCGACCAGATTACCCAAGGCAGTAGGGATTTCGTTCCAGATCAGATAATCCATAATGGAGAAATCGCCCCCCATCATCATGGCAAAAGGGAACAAAAACATATTGACCACTGAGTGCTCAAAACCCATAAAAAAGAACAACATAATAGGCATCCACATGGCCATCACCTTGCCGCTGACATGAGTGGAAATCATAGCGCCCACCACACCCATAGACACCATCCAGTTACATAACATGCCACGCAGGAATATGGTCATCCAGCCGGCCACTCCATGTTCGGCATAACCTAAAGTTCGGGCTTCACCTACACCAGCCAGCTTTGTTCCAACAGGTCCGGCTTCGGTATGAAAACCCATGGTCAGTACAAAAGCCATCATGGCGGCCACTGTTAAAGCCCCGAGAAAGTTGCCGCTAAACACCAGGCCCCAGTTGCGTAATACACCTTGCACAGTCACGCCAGGGCGACGGTCCAGCAAGGCCAGAGGTGTTAACACAAAAACCCCTGTTAATAAGTCGAATCCCATCAGATACAACATAATAAAACCGACCGGGAACAGCATGGATCCTACTAAAAATGAACCGGTTTGCACCGCTACCGTCACCGCAAAAACTGCAGCCAAGGCAAGAATTGCACCCGCCATATAAGAGCGGATCAATGTGTCGCGGGTCGACATAAAAATTTTGGATTCGCCGGCGTCGACCATTTTGGTCACAAATTCGGCTGGAACTAAATAAGCCATAGGTCACCTCTTCCTGTTGTTGCTGTTGGTTATCTCAGGCGCTGTTTTTACAAAACAAAAAAGGCGTCCGGATCATTCTGTTGCCAGAAGATCACGGGACGCCTTTGTCCTGAAGAAGTTAGGAGGTGATAACCACCTCTGCCTTGTACACAGAGCAACTTTAATGCCAGCAGATGCTTTTATATCAACACATTGAATTTACTTAGTTTTCGCAAATAGCTGTTTTGGGCGACCTTGATTTAACGTGCTATTGTTGTGCATTTTCTGCACTGTTAAGGGGCGTTGCTGCGTAGTGCTGGCCGGCGCAAGGAGGCCAAATTTGCTGACAAACCAGCAATAATGCTGTTTTGCGGCTTGTCTGCAGAGCGTGGAATAAGCATTGCTAGGGTAAGGGATATCAGCAACCCGGGGCGACCTATGAATCATCCGACAGCTCAGTTTCTGCTGGCCGCCAAACAGGCTGAAATCAAAGCGCTGCAACAACTTTCGGTGAACTGTTTGTTGGTGACCAGCATTAGTGAGTTGGTGCATCAGTTACAGCGCGAGCGTGGCATCAGCAATATTTTTTTGGCCTCTGGCTGCGAAGTCTTTGTGCAGCAGCGTCAGCAGCAGTTATTACAAAGTACAAAAGCAGAACAACAAGTACGCAACCAATTAACGACTCAGTACCTGCAAGCCAGCGAACCTTGTCACAGCAGTCGTTTGTTAAGTGGTGTATGTCTGGCGTTGCAGGGCATGGACCATCTGGCTGAGTTACGTGAGCAGGTGGGCAAACAACAGTGCACGCCATTGCAGTCCACTGAAGCCTACAGCAGATTAATAGCAGCCTGGTTGGCTGTGGTGCTGGAGTCGGCCGATTTAGCTGGTGATGCGGCCATAACCCGCTTGCTGGTGGCGTTGTTTAACTTATTGCAAAGTAAAGAATATGCCGGGCAGGAACGAGCCTGGGGCGCTATGGGATTCGCTTCCGGGCAGTTAACCACAGAACTTGCTGAACGTTTGTCATTGTTGCAACAAGCACAGCAACACAGTTCGGCTGTGTTTCTGGAGTTTGCCACTCTGTCGCAACAGCAGCAATGGCAGAAGCTGGAACAAGCCACTGCCGCTCTGCAGCTGCGTCAGTTGCGAACTATGATCCAGCAGTTAGCTGGTACTGCTGTCCCTGTGCCTGCTGTTAGTGATCTGTGGTACCAGTTTGCCACTGAACGTATGGACGCTATGCATCTATTGCAGGCGGAATTGACGGCCCAGTTGCAGCAATTAACTACTGAGACTGTCGAAGCTGCGCAGCAACAGTTGCAGCAGCATCATTCCAAACTGACTGAACTGGCTGAGTTAGCCGGGGGCCAGGGTTTGACCTTACTGATAGACCCCAGTATGCCGGGTTTATACGGAGCCTCTGTGCTGCCGCAACACATTGCCGCAGAACAAGCAGTGCAGGCTCCGAGTCGTTCTTTTTATCAGTTGTTGTCTGAGCAGGCGCAGCATATCCGTCAGATACACAGTGAATTGGCAGATGCCCGTCGTGCCATTAGCGAACAAAAGCTGACAGACCGCGCTAAGTTATTGTTAATGCAGTATAAACATTTAACTGAAGAGCAAGCCTACCGCCAGTTACAACAAAGTGCGATGAAGCAACAATGCCGTATAGCCGAGGTGGCTGAAGCTGTCGTAAAAGCTCTGGTTGCTGTGAAGGTCTAGTTTTAGTAGCCCTGCTGAGGGTCAAACCACAACACTTTATTTTGCACAGGTGTTTCCGCCGGAAGTATAGGGTTGTTCAGTGGAATGACAGTTCTGGATTTTAAGTCGGCTTGTTGTAAGGCGCTGCTGAAATGTTGCAAAAACAGCTGCTGCATACTGCCATCTTCAATAGCTCTTAACAGTCCAATTTCTATCGCATTGGCCAGTTCTATATTATTTTTTCGCACAAAAAAATACAAAGCCGCCGGGTAATGTAATACCCACTTCGGCGCTACAGTTAGCGACATGCCGGATTTTTGCTGCAGTTCGGGCCATATTTCTGTGACTGAACGGGGGAAGTGATCGATGCGTTTTGCCTGCAGCATTTTGAACATGCCGTCAAAGTCGCCGCTGCCTAAAACCCTAAACTGATTGGCTTTTAAAATAGGATAATCCGGCCAGTCACTACCTTGCACTGAAAGGCTGGTTTTTAGCTGCTTTTCATCCAACTGTTTAATTTTTTCTTCATTGTCCTGATGGATCAGCAATAAACGCCAGCCTATTAAACCTCTGTCTATCGGAATGCGAATGGGGCGTAGCTCTTGCTCCCGCTCTGGTGACGTCATGGTCCAGACCACATCCAGACCATTGCTCGAACCCAACTGACGTAAGGTCCTGTGCTGCGACATCACTTGTCCGCTAGGCACCAGTTGATAATCAGTACCTGATTTTTCTATCGCCAAATGTAATAAAGCAATTGGATAACTGCCACGGGCGTCACCCAACATCGACATTGGCCAGGAATAGATCACTTGTTGCTGCTGTGCGCTGCAGCAAAGGGGAGAAAACATCAATAAAACACAGGCAAACAGAGCATAAAGGCGGTTCGTCATCACAGACATTGCATGCACTCCGTGGCGTTGTTTCAGAAACTATAGAACATTTCTGTCACCAGATTAGGGTACCGTCTTATTATGCTGTTATTTCGTCTGTTGTTTGCAGTGATACTCGTCGTCTTGGAAGCGGCTGCTTGGTTTGCCAGGCATGTCGCCTCGCTGCAACTTCAGCTGTCTTGGGTATATAATCTCCGGCAAAACAGGGTGACAGGTGAAGTGATGACGGACGAGTTAAAAATTGAAGATGTGGTGCCTGGCGAAGGTAAAGCCGCTGAACGTGGCGCTTTGATCACGGCGCATTACCGAGGTTGGCTGGAAGATGGTACAGAGTTCGATTCGTCACATAAGCGTGGCGAAGCTTTTCAGTGCATTTTAAGCAACAATCGTGTGATTCAGGGCTGGATTTTAGGTCTGAAGGGCATGAAAGTCGGTGGCAGACGTAAATTATGGGTACCAGCTCATTTGGCTTATGGCGAGCGCCAGATTGGCAGCATGATACCGCCGAATTCGAATCTGATGTTTGAGATAGAACTTTTGGAAGTATTGACCAGGGATGACTGACGGCTGGTTGTTGTTTATCTAAATCTAGTTGATAACAATTCGTATTAGTGTATTATTCGCCCAGATTTGTTTTGGGGGTAATCATGGCGTTACAACAGAAATTCAGAAAGTTGCCAGTAGTAGTGGCAGTGCAATTGGCTTGTATGATGGGTGTGGCTCAGGCTGCGGATGATAAAGCTGAAAAAGAAATTGAAAAAATCACTGTAGTAGGCAACTACACTGTGAATGAAAACATTGATACGGCCACAGGTTTAGGTTTGTCTTTGTTTGAAACCCCCCAGTCTGTCAGCGTGATCACGTCTCAACGTATTATTGATCAGGGCTTTAGCGGCATTAACGAAGTCATTATCCAAAGTGTTGGTGTGTCAGCTAAACAGCTGGATACCACCCGTAATACCTTTAGCGCCCGTGGTTTTGATATCGACAAATACCAGATTGACGGTGTGCCTTTAGCTTGGTCTTTAGCGGGTGACTCAGGCGAAACCATTACTGACGTGTCTATTTATGAGCGTATTGAAGTAGTGCGTGGTGCTACAGGTTTACTGACAGGAGCCGGTGATCCTTCGGCCTCAATCAACCTGGTGCGTAAACATGCTAATTCAGCTGAGCTGAAAGGTTATGTCAATGCCGGTATTGGTCGTTGGAACAACAAATTTGCCACTGCGGATCTGTCAACAGGCTTAGATAGTCAGGGTGATTTGCGGGTGCGTTTTGTCGCTAAAAAAGAAGTAGGCGACAGCTTTATGGATATACCTGAAGACGACAAAACCGTGCTTTATGGCGTGGTTGACGCTGATTTAACCAATCAGACCTCTGTCAGTTTTGGTTCCAGCTATCAGGACAATGATCCTAAAGGCTCTACCTGGGGCGGTTTAGCTGCATGGTTTAGCGATGGCACAGCCACCAATTGGGACAGAAGCATTACTTCTGCAGCTGACTGGACCTATTGGGCTTCGACCAACGAAAACAGTTTTGCTAATCTGGTGCACAACTTCGACAATGGCTGGCAGGCCAAAGCCAGCTTTAACAGCACCAAAAATACGGCAGACACTCAATTACTTTATATCTATGGTTCACCGGATAAAGCGACAGGCTTAGGTTTATCGCCATGGCCTTACAAAAGCTCAGGAACCAGTAAACAAGACAGTCTTGATCTACAGTTAAAAGGCGACTACCAACTCGCAGGCCGCAGCCATGAGTTTGTAGTTGGAATGCTCAACAGTGATCAACAAGCTAAAACTGTGACCTTTGCCCAAACTTCTGCTTTTGTGCCAGTGGGTAACTTCTACGAATGGACTGGCGCTACTTATCCTGAACCAACGTTCTCCAGCACTTCTGATGTTGCTGTAGATTTAGACACAGAGCAGGATGGTTATTACGCCGCCACACGTTTATCTCTGACGGATGAGTTAAAGCTGATCGCTGGTGGTCGTTTATCTAAGTGGGAACGCACTGGTGTCAATTACGGTGTGATTGAGAATTACGGCGATGACAGTGTGTTTGTGCCTTATGCCGGTTTAATGTATCAGTTGAACGCCAACCACAACGCCTACATCAGTCAGACCGAAATCTTTAAACCACAAAATGCCCGTGTGGAATCCGGTGCATTTATCGATCCGCTTGAAGGTACTAACACCGAGTTGGGTTTAAAGAGTTCTTTTCTGGAAGGCAAAGTACAAACTGCAATAGCGGTGTTTAAGATTGACCAGGATAATCTGGCTCAGGCTATAGGTACTTTCCCTCCTGTAGGTAACAATCTGCCCGAAACTATGTATCGTGCAGCTCAGGGCGTTGAGAGTAAAGGCTTTGAAGTGGAAGTGATAGGTCAGTTGATGGACAACTGGAACATCTCCGCTGGTTATTCGCAGTTTAAAGCTGAAGATGCGGCTGGTGTCGAAGTAAACACTGATCATCCGCGTAAAAAGCTGAATCTGTTTACCACTTATGACTTTGCCAATCAGCTGGCAGGTTTGGTCGTGGGTGGTGGTATCAGCTGGGAGGATGAGCAATACAGTGGTACAGCACCAAAAATCCTCTGGCAGGACTCTTACAGCCTGGTTAGTCTGATGGCGCGTTATGAGGTAACAGAACAGTTGTCTGTACAATTAAACGTCGACAACCTGTTTGATGAAACTTACTACAGCCAAATTGGTTTCTTTGATCAATATGGCTATGGCACACCTCGTAATTTCACGTTAGGCGCGACTTACTCCTTCTAAACACTGAATGGGGGCCGGTCTCATTGTTAACAGCTAACAAGATGATCTGCCCCCCATTTGATTAGGCTAAAGCATAATCCACACCGGCACAAATCACCGCCACTTGAGCTGCATTGCACTGCTGTGGGCTGGCTTTTGGACTATCCGGATACACTTCTGTTGTCGTGACGAATTTGGCATCTGTCATACCACCACATAATCCCAAAGCACGTTTAGGATAATTCACCACACCAAACTGAGCCAGGCGTTCACCTATCAGGCAGCCGTTTTCATCGGCTTCGGCGATATGAGTGACCTGCTGCACTGCTTCGATAATAGCGCGCTGAAAACCTGGTTCTGGTTTGTCTGTGTCGCCGACCAGATAAAAACCATCCGGAATATTCCAGTTATGATTTACAGTGCCATCCCGGGCTGCTTTGGCCGGACGGAATTCGCTGTTATCTGAATCTGTGGTTTCGTGCAGATCGATATGCACTAAGATTTCGCCGCTGTGCTGGCGGACAAAAGCCATAGCCTTTGTGGCTTCATCCGACTGACTTTCCGCGCCAAATGAACGGTTCGGATCTACGGCTTTTGGATTCCAGCGGTTGATGGTTTCATATCCCCACGGGCTGATGCAAGGCAAAACCAGCAAGTTGGCTTTGTCGCTGTAACGGCTGAATTCTTCTTTAATAAACTTCAGCGCACCTTGCACACCACTGGTTTCATAACCATGCACACCACCTGTCACCAGCACTATGGGTTTATTGGTTTGCCAGTTTTTACTGCGTACCGCAAACAACTGATAAACAGGTAAATCAAAAGCGCTGTAATCCAGAGTGCCGTAATTAATCAGTTCAGCCGTATCAGGCAAATACTGTTGAAGTGGTGTTGTCACTTCGTCTTTATAACTGCGTTTAATTTGTTGTTCACTCAGCCACTGCTGTTTTTCAGCTTCGCCCCAGGGCGTGCCTACAGTGCCTATGTGATAAATAAAGTCTTTTACTGGGGTCGTCATACCGCACCTTTTTGTTCTTTGTGGTTATTCTGTGGCCATTTCATCGGCTATTTGCAGTAGACTGGCCGCCAGAGTCGCTGGGTCTTGTGCACCGGAAATCAGGTAACGCTGATTGATAACAAAAGCAGGTACTGAACTGATACCGGCTTGCTGGTACTGCGCCTCTTCAGCACGGACTTCGTCAATAAATTGTGCTGATTGCAGCACTTTTAACGCTTCTTCAGCATTAAGTCCGGCTTTTTCCGCACATTTTTGCAGAACCTCTGCTTTGGATACATCCTCGGCAAAGCCAAAGTAGGCTTCAAACAAAGCCTGTTTCATCGCCGTTTGTTTATCAAAGGCTGCGGCCCATTTCACCAGTCGGTGCGCATCAAAGGTATTGCAGGTAAAACGCTGCTGCATTTTTTCGAAGTTCAGCCCAAGATCGGTGGCAACCTTGATCATCGACTCCTGATTGGCGCGCATTTCCGCTTCGCTGCGACCATATTTTTTGCTCAGAGCAGGCAAAATGGCTTCGGGGATCAGGTTAGGGTCCGGATTCAGTTCAAAAGCACGCCACTGAATACTGACGTCGACTTTATCTTTGATACTGTCCATGGCTTTCTCAAGCCGGGCATAGCCAATAGCACACCAGGGGCAGGCAATATCGGACACTAAATCTATATGCAGGTTTTTCATCACAGATCCTGAATTAAGGGAATTGGTTTAGATCTGGTTACCTTGAGGCCGAATATCAAGACTCAAGCTGGTTTTTGTCGTAATAACGACGGTGCAATTCCCTTTATTTACACAGCAGCTTCAAATAAATCCAGATCAGTAATTTACTACCGCAAGTTTTGGCTCTACACTTTGCGCGTTTTTTACACAGGAGGCCTTATGGCAAAAAAATCAACGGCAGAGCATGGCCGCGGCGAAATCCGGGATAATGCACTCAAAGCTTTAGTGACCAGCAAATTATTTCAGTTGCAGGTGGTGAAAGCGAAAAAAGGCAAAGGCTCCTACAGCCGCCAGAAGTTTAAACAAGGGCAGAAGTATGATGATTCTGCCCTTTTTGTTGCTGTCGCCCGCTAATTTTCTTCATTTCCCTCTTTAGTATTCAGCTCAGGTTCAAGCCTTAAGCTTCATTCTGCTTCATCAGGTAGGTTGTGACTTACCCGCAACACTCTCATTTTCAACCCACTTATGCAT
>NZ_JAIWOI010000319.1 GCF_020217005.1 Rheinheimera sp.
TTAGGGGATCTTATGTTTGAAGCCGAATTCAGCAACTTAGAGCAGTTAATCCAGAAACTAATCTCTGATAATCAACAGCTCAAAACTCAGGTACAGGAATTGAATCACAAAGAACAGCTGCTGCAGCAGGAGCTGAAAAAAAATGCAGATCAGCTGGAGACGTTGCAACTGCATGTCATGGAATCGGATGATCAAAAGCAGAGGACGCAGCAAAAATTGCAGCAACTGACGCAGTTGTTTGAACAGCAGTTGTCAGCCTGATCATGTTAAAGCAGCCTTTGGTCGTTGAGCAGAAAGTTGTGATAGCCGGCAGGGAATACTGGCTGCGCTGCCCTTTGCAGGAACAAGCCGGACTGCAGGAAGCGGCGCGGCAACTGAACTGTAAAATCGCTCAGGTACGGCAGGGCGCCGGACATTTATCGATGGAACAAAGCATAGTCTTGGCTGCTTTGAATTTAAGTCAGCAACTGGTGACACAACAAAGCCCGCAATTAGAAGAGTGCCAGCAGCGACTGGCAAAGCTAACAGCCCTCATTGAAAAGGATAGCGCAGAGCAATAGGTTGGTTAAGTTGCGGTTCATCCGCTTAAGCCAAACTGAACTTATACCCAACAAACCTGAAGTTGCGGGTCGGCGACAAGCCAGTGAGCCTCAAGCAGCATTGTCAGTTATGCGACTGCGGCCAGAGAGGGCAGTCAACATAACCGCAGTTTCAAGTACGACTTGTTTAGAACCAGGTAAGCCAGTGCAGTAACAGGCGTTACAGGATTTTTCCGATGGAAGGAGCGCATATGACATACTTTAAGCCACTCATTATCGCCGCTACAGCTGTTTATCTGAGTGCCTGCAGCTCTGTTGCAGAGGATCAGCAACATTATGTGCAGGTGCAAAAACCAAATTCGCAAAAAGTTATGATAGTGGTGCACAGCGATGCAGCTGTACCAGAAGCTTTAATACAGGCATTTAATCGTGAAGTTCCCGCTGTTGCTGCCGGACAGGGCTTTCAGATTGTCGATGCACAAGAGCGCCAGTTGACTGAAGTGCCGGCACTGACAGATGTGGATATGGTACTTTATGTTGAAATCCAGCGCTGGTCAGAACAGAGAACTAAATTACTGGCCTCAGAAGCGACAATAGAGCTTGAATACAAGCTGGTTTCTGCGACTTCAGATCAGACACTTTGGCACCACAAAGAAAAACATACGGATACCCGTATAGCTATGGCTGAAAAGTTCTTACCACAGGCTTTGTATCAGGCTTTTTTTGAAGCTTCAAGCGCCTATGAACCGCAGGCCAGTTCGGTGACCAAAGAAGCTTTCGCCGAATTACCAGAAGCGCTGGCCGCTAATCACTGATCTAACAATGCATTATTTGCATGGCTGCTTTTTGCTATTGCTATCGCAAATATGAATTTGGTTAGCATAGTTCAGCCACAGGTCCCATTCAGTTTGTAAAGGTAAGCTGCGCCACACTTTGTTAAAGACATAAAGTGACTCTTTGCCAGCAATAGATTTATGCAAAATTTTGGAATAAGCGCCACTTTTGCTTTTACATTCTGATACCCAAACCAGAGCCGGATAACCATTGACCGGCTCTTTGCTTAAGATTTGACTGTCAAACAGCTCGTCACAGTTACGTTGGCCTTGTTGATCATCAATGGTTTTGGTTTTCAGCAGGTCACTGTCAGGTTGTTGTTCAAATACAAAACTTTGCACGTAGTCTTCTGAATGAACAGATTGCCAACGCACCTCTGTGACATTATCCATATCATTGGGATGGCTTTGCGTCACAGTCCATTCGCCCTCAGGCAAAGGCATAGGCTGTTGCAGCCGCTCTGTATAACGTGGCACAGCACAAGCTGTTAGTAACAAACCGCAGATCAAAACAAAGCCGGTATAGGTTTTCATAAGACTCAAATTATTCATCGTTAAGTGGAGCAGATGCTGCCACCTGCTCCCTGTATAGTTAAATGCTACAGGTATTTTTGTAAAAAGGCTAAATAAGCTTCCTGAGCTTTAATACGGTTTTCCTTTTTCAAAAAGCCGTGGCCTTCATCCGGGAATAACACATACTCCACAGGTACATTCTGCGCACGAATGGCAGCGACCATTTCATCACTTTCTACCTGCAATACGCGAGGATCGTTGGCGCCTTGCACCACCAGCACAGGTTTTTTCACCTTGTCACCGTGGAACACCGGAGAGATACGGCGTAAACGTTCACCATCTTTGGCCGGGTCACCCAGTTCTGCATACAAAGACTCGCGGAACGACTCCCACCAGGCCGGAATACTTTCTAAAGTACGAACCCAGTTAGTCACACCGAAAATATTAATGCCCACTTTAAATTCGTCGGTAAACGCCATAGCGGCCATCGTCAGATAACCACCGTAGCTGCCACCCATGACGCCAATACGATCCGTGGCCACCCAGTCCAAAGATTGCAGGTATTTTTTACCGTACACTATGTCCTGTAAATCATGTTCGCCATGTTTTAAGTCATCCAAATGGTAAAAAGTTTTGCCATAGCCACTGGATCCTCTGTTATTGACGGCCAACACCGCATAGCCCTGATTAACCAGATGCTGAATAGCGGCATTGTAACCGGTACGGGACTGACCACCTGGGCCGCCGTGGATCCAGATTAACGCAGGCACTTTTGTTGTGCTGCTGGCCTGTTTCGGCTTATACAACAGCGCAGGTATAGCTAAATCGTCAAAGCTTGGGTAGCGCACTACGTCACTGGTTACCAGCACATTTTCGTCTATGGCTTTATCCAGCGCCTGAGTTAAGCGCTCCGCTTTAGCTTCGGATAATTTCCAGACAAATAAATTAGAAGGACTGTTGTCGGCATTGACGTAGAAGCTTAAGTATTGGCTGTCAGCCGAAAAGGTAACTCCCCGTAAATCACCTGCTGGTAATTCCGGCAATTGCAAAGCTTTGCCTGTGCTTTGGTCTGTGATGCTAATTTTGGTGGAGGCGTCAGCGTTTACCGCTTCTACTTTGTATTTATTATCTTTGCTAAAGCCAATGTACATAATGTCCCAGTCAGCTTTACTGTAAGGCTGCACCACTTTTTCTGTGATGTTGTAGGCAAAGGCTTCGCTGAATTCTGATTTTTCGTCTGAACCAAAAATCAGCTGATTATTGTCGCGGCTAAAACCATAGACCCCATGCGATACGTTGCCTTGATGCGGTGTGATATGTACCGGTGTTTTGTCAGCGCTTTGCAAATCGACCAGATACAAATTGTTATCGGCATTGGTACGCTCTTTGGATAAAGCGATATAACGGCCATTGTCGCTTAAAGCCCCTATGTCATAGCCTTGGTTATTCTGATAGACCAATGTGCGCTGGTAGCTGCTGCTGTCGTAGCTGTAGAGATCAAAAAACTTCGGATCCCGCTCGTTAGTCATCACCCAGAATTTGTCATCGTCCGTCCAGCCAATAAACTCTGCTTTGTGTTTATCACCTGGTGTTAAGTCTTTAACCGAACCGTCCAATTCAAGCACATACAGATGATGCAGCTCGTTACCGCCCTGATCGGCTTTATAGAGCACGCGGTCATCTTTAGGAAACCAACCTATAGGTAAAATCGATTCGGTGGTGGAATGGGTCAGAGCTGTCCAACTCTTACCGTCCAGACTGACTTTGTACAGGTTAAATACACCTGTTTCATCGGACGCCACTAAAAGCGCATCGGCTTTGTGGTTGATGTCGTTGCCCATATAGGACTTGGTGGCATAAAACTGCGCTGGCGTATAAGCGGGAACAGCTGCGGTTTTGGTTTCTGCTGCAGTTGCGGCAGCTGGCATTGCTGTTTCAGTTTTTGGTGTTTTATCGCAGGCGCTAAGCAGTAAAGTGCTGGTCAGCAGCGCCAGATAAAGGGAACTGTGCTTCATACAAAATCCTTATTGATCTGTTTTTATAGGGGCTCTGCCTTTACTGCCTGTAGGTCAGAACGTTGGAGTACCTTACCAATCTAAGGTATCAGGACCCCAGACTCAAGTTAGCTACTCCGCCCAACGCTGTTTAATTTCAAGAATTTTTTGCAGATTTTGTTCCAGTAAATCGACCAGTAAGGGCTCAAAATGTAAGCCTTTTTGCTGACGGATATGCTGCAGTGTTTCTTCAATACTCCAGGCTTGTTTGTAAGGCCGGGCGCTGGTTAAGGCGTCAAACACATCAGATAAGGCCACAATTCGGGCTTCGACTGGAATTTGTTCGCCGGACAGACCAAAAGGGTAGCCCGAACCGTCCCATTTTTCATGGTGATACAAAGCCACTGATTTGGCCATTTTTAACAAATCAGAATCACAATCCCCGATGATCTCGGCCCCTATTAAAGGGTGTTTTTGCATCTCTTTGTATTCGTCAGCTGTCAGTTTGCCAGGTTTGAGCAAAATACTGTCGGCTATACCAATTTTACCTATATCGTGCATAGGCGCTGCGTGTAGCAGGTCTTCGGCTTTTTGTTCGCTAAAACCATAAGCCAGGGCCAATACCTGAGAATAGTGACTCATCCGCATCACATGTAAGCCGGTTTCATTGTCTTTGTATTCAGCGGCCCGGCCTAAACGCTGGATCACTTGCAGCCGGGTTTGTTTTAGTTCCTGCGCCTGTACCAGAGACAAATGAGTTTTTACGCGAGCCCGCACTACAGCAGGGCTGATAGGTTTAGTAATGTAATCCACTGCCCCCACTTCAAAACCTTTGGTTTCATCCATTTCATCTTTCAGCGCTGTAACAAAAATAACCGGAATAGCGCAGGTCAAAGCGTCAGCTTTTAAACGGGCACAGACATCAAAACCAGTGAGGCCAGGCATCATCACATCCAGCAGTATTAAGTCCGGTTGCTCTTTTTGCACCAGTTGCAGAGCTTCTTCACCACTTTTGGCAAATAACAAACGATACTGCTCCTGCAAGACAGTGCGCAGTACTCTTAAATTGGTAGGTTCATCATCCACCAATAACAGGCTTTGTTTTTCTGTCATCAGAGCTCTCCTTCACCCAACTGTTGTTGTAACTGCTCCAGTAGTTGCAACGCCAGGCTAAAGTCAAAATCGTTTACCGCGTCCAGCAACTTCAGTAGCAACTGCTGATGTGGACCACTGTAGTGAGACAACTGCTCTATCCCTTGATCGTCCAGTTCGTGTCTTCGTAAAGAGTTTTGCAAGTTTTCAAGCATCACCGCCAGTTGCTGATTATTAAGCTGTGTGGACTGTGTCTGTTCAGCTGGTGCTTGCTCCACTAACAGCCTCTGATGCTCAGCTTCAAATTTTGGCCAGCAGCCAAGTATCTTTTGCAGTAGTTCAGCTGCTCTTTGTTGCTGTTGTTGGCGTGCAGCCTGTTCCAGTTCGGCGCAAACTCTGCTTAGTGGCTCCAGTCCCAAATTAGCACTGACTCCTTTAATGGCATGAGCTTGCTGTTGCACAGCCTGATAGTTTTCGTCCTGTAACTGTTGTACAGCCAGCAGTATCATAGGTTTTTGCTGCAGCAAAAACTGCTCTAATTGCGGCAGATAAGTGGCCAGATTGCCCCATAGCTGCAGTGCTTTGGGCAGGTTTAACAACTGATCGGTAGTGACGACTTGAGTATGAGGTGATAAAGGCTCACGTACTTCAATCTCCAGTACTCTGGCAATTTCAAAACTCAGGGCCGCGAAGTCGATCGGCTTACTGGCAAAGCCCTGCATACCTGCTTCTTTGGCTGCGGTTTTATCTTCATCCAGCACACTGGCTGTTAATGCAATGACTGGCTGAGTAGCTTTATTCTGCTGTTGCTCCCACAACCTTATTTGTTTACAGGCTTGCAAGCCATCCAGATTCGGCATTTGAATGTCCATCAAGACTAAATCAAAGCTGTGTTGCTTAATGGTATTGACTGCTTCAATCCCATCTGTGACTGCGGTGACCTGATGGCCAGCCCGTTGGAGTAACAATTTCAGCAGTTCAAGGTTCTGAGGAATGTCATCTGCGATCAGTATTTTTAGTGCAGGTAAAGCCGGTACATACCCTTGTTGTACCACAGTGTTGGCTTGGCCTTTTTTCAGCGGCAGAGTGAATTCAAAACAACTGCCAACACCTTCAGTGCTTTGCACTCTGATCTGGCCGTCCATGAGTTCGACCAGCTGTTTACTGATGGTTGTGCCAAGCCCTGTACCGCCAAAACGTCGGCTCATAGAGGCGTCGGCCTGGGTAAAAGCATCAAATATCTGTGGCAGGCGATCGGCAGCTATCCCTATCCCTGTATCCTGAATACTGAATTTAACCTGTTGCCCTACAGCGGTAACCTGAACCAGCACAGAGCCCTGATCGGTAAACTTTATCGCATTGCCAATCAGATTGGTCAGAACCTGACGCAGCCTATCTGGCGCACCGTAATAAAATTCACCCAATTGCGGGTCGAGTTCCAGCTTTAATTCCAACTGTTTTTTCCGGGCCTGGATCCACAAGGTGGATACCACGGCGTCCAGCACTGCAGGTAAAGAGAAGTCCTGTAGTTCAAGTTCAAGTTTGCCTTTTTCCAGCTTGGCACTGTCGAGAATATCGTTTAATAAATGCAATAATGAGTGGGCGGAACCATGAATAGTAGTTAAATATTTTTTCTGTTCTGCAGACAGTTCTGAACTTAACAGCAAATCACTAAAGCCGATAATAGCGTTCATCGGCGTACGTATTTCATGGCTCATATTCGCCAGAAAAGCACTGCGGCTCTCCGCCGCCAATTCCGCTTTATCTTTTGCTTCCAGCAGTTCTACTTCCATTTGTTTGCGCTGGCTGATATCCATAATGAATCCATCGATCCAGATGACTTCGCCTTGCTCGTTTTTAACTGCTTCTCCTTGTTCTAACACCCAGCGCACCGATCCTGATTTATCTATGACTCTGTATTCGAGCTGAAAACTTTGTTTAAAAAAATCCACTGGTTGCAATAAATACCTGTCATCAGGATGCACAAGTGACACCCAACTTAATTTAGCCTGGGGTAACATAAAATCTGTTGCCGGGTAACCACTTATGGTTTCTATAGCGTCACTGATAAACACCATATCCCAGCTTTCATTAAACAGGCAGCGATAAGCAGCACCAGGTATATTGCCAATTAAAGAACGAAATTTTTTTTCGTTTTCTTTTAACGCATGCTCCATCTGCAGTCTGCCGCTGATGTCGGTGATAAAGGCGACAAAAATATCTTCATCCGGCAGTTTGGCATGGCCTATCGCCAGTCGTACCGGCAGCATATGGCCATCTTTATGCACTGCTTCGACGTCACGGCCTATCCCAATAATTTTTGCTTCACCTGTGGTCAGATAATTGTGCAGGTAGGAATCATGTTCAGGGCGAATCAGGGCTGGAGTAAGGATATTGACGTTTTTATGCAGTAATTCGGCCTCAGTCCAGCCAAAAATATTTTCGGCTGCCTTGTTCATGCCCTGGATTAAGCCTCTGGTATTGATAGTGACTATGCCGTCTACAGCTGTATCCATCATAGCTAACAAACGGCTTTCACTGGTTTTGGCCAGGGCACTGGCTTCCCGGTATTTAAGCAACAGATTAATAGCAACCACTAAGCTGCTGATCACCAGCGTGATGAACGTAATGCTGATCGCCAGCACTACGGGCAACTCGCCATTTTGGCTATCTGGTTGAAATCCAACAGGAGGTACAAAACGGGCTGCCGCCATACCTGTGTAGTGCATACCGCTGATCGCGCCACCCATTACAACACTGCTAAGCAGGGTGAGCCAGGCCGGGGACAGATTAAAGCGTTTTAAGCCAAATCGGATCCAAAGCGCCAGGATGGCAAGAACCACAGCCACCAGAATAGAGAGTAAAAACATCGGCAAGTCGTAACGCAGTGCAACCGACATTTGCATGGCGGCCATACCTGCGTAATGCATGGTGCCTATACCTGCACCCACAAGCAGGCCGCCGAGCAATAGCTGCGGCAGGTTAATTTGTTTTTTACTGATAAGATCCAGTGCGACCCAGGAAGCAGCAACGCTGGGCAGCATGGACAAGGCGGTAAGTCCGAACTGATAACTAACATCTGTGCATAAGGCAAACGCCAGCATGCCAATGAAATGCATAGACCATACGCCGCCACCCAACGCAATACTGCCACTGCCAAGCATCATCAGACGTAATGATTTCTTACTGATACTGATGGCCTGAGCAGTGACCTGCATAGCCATAGCTGAGGCAAAAACAGCTACTAAAAACGATAGAACTACTAAAACTAAATCGTAACTGCCGGATAACAGCAAAGGATCGGCCGGGTATTGAAATAACTGACGTAACCATTCCATTTGCTGTACCTCTACTGCTTCAAGTTAGTGTTTAGCCGCATAGTCCTCCACAGCTCGCCACACTCTGAGCGTATTGCCGGATAAGACTTTTTCAATTTCTTGTTCAGTGTAACCACGCTCTAATAAACCACGGATCAGGTTCGGGTACATAGATACGTCTTTTAGCTGTTCAGGCAAGGAATCGCCTACACCATCGAAGTCCGAGCCGATGCCAACATAGTCGATACCCACCAGCTTTTTCACATAGTCGATATGATCCAGCACTTTTTCTAATGAGGCAAAGGGATAAGGGTTTTGTTTTTTATACTCTGCAGTAAAAGCGTCTTTATCGGTCTGACCTGAGGCTTTAAAAGCGCCATCCCGTTGCAAACCCCACTGATTGGCTGCAGATACAACAAAAGCTGAGCCAAAGTTAATTTGGATCACACCGCCGTTTTTCGCTAACGCTTTGATCATTTTGTCATCCATATTTCGCTCAAAGCCGGGTACAAAGGCCCGTAAGGATGAGTGTGAGGCAATCACAGGTGCTTTACTGATCGCTACGGCCTGGTAAAAAGCATCGTCAGAAACGTGTGAGATATCGACCATGATGCCCGTTTCATTCATTGCCTTTATCAACTCTTTACCAAAAGGACTTAAACCTTTCCACTGACGGCGCAAGTCGTAACTGGAGTCTGCAATATGGTTACTTTCAGAATGAGCTAAGGTGATGTAACGAATGCCTCGGTCGTAGAAATGTTGCAGGTTTTCCAGTTTGCCTTCGATCGGAGTACCGTTTTCCATACCTAAAGCTAAGGAGATCTTACCTTCTTTAAAATGTTTCGCTAAATCAGCGCTGCTGTAGGCCATCGCAAATTTATCAGGGGCACGGCCGACCAGCGCTTCCATATTATCGATCAGTTGGTTCGCCAACAAATAACCGCCGCCTTTTTTCTCATAAGAAGAGGGAATATAAATTGACATAAAAGGCGCATTTAACCCCCCGGCTTTGGCTCGAGGGTAATCAAACTCACCTCTTTGGGTGGCTTTAGTGACATCTTCCCAGTCGTCATGTAAACGGTATGGCACATCGATATGAGTGTCGATAATCAACTGACTTTGGGCAATTTTATTGGCTTGTTTGCTGAAGTCCGCGGCCTGAGTCTGTAGACCCAAAGCGGCAATCAAACTAATAGATAACAGAGTAAAGCGCATATATCCCTCGATAGTTCTGGCTGGAAAATTCCCTTGGTTCTTGACGCCGCAGTGCAGCACCTATGACTTTGGGTTTATACCGCTGTCTTTTTTAGGCTGCAGCGGTTTTTCATTAATCTATCGCGCTTTGAGCTTTGGGTATATACCCAAGTAACTCCAAGATGCACATTGAGTTCACATGGGTATAAAGCAAGCCCTGTTTCTGGTCGCAGTTTTTGACCTTATGGTAGCAACCAACCTGATATCCAAAGGCTATAACAGGCTGCAGTATTGATCAGTACGGTCAGCCAGAACAGCAACTGAAAACTGACTTTGCGGTTTTTGTGCCTGAACCAGTGTTGTGCCACAAAAGCTGCGGGCCAGCCACCTGCCAGTCCTAATAATAACAAGGTGCTTTCCTGAGTACGCCAGGCTTGCTGTTCTGCGGCTTTTTTATCACGCCAGTAGCCAAACAGAGTGACAAGATTGATCAGCAACAAGCCATACTTCAGCCAACCAGGCACTACAAGTCGCCAGTCCAGATACAGCAACCACAAGCTTAGGATCACAAAAACACCGATACTAAATTTTAAACTAAAGCGAAAGGCCGCAGACGTGGGGTGCATTTAGGGAAATCCTCTGGAATCAATCAGTGACAAATTATTTCAAAAAGTACGTATTAGTAAAAATTAATAAATGAGCCCGGATGATTTTCTGCTTCAGCTCAGCAGTATCCGGTTCTAAGTCTATCTAATGTAAAGAATACTAGCTGAAGAGCCACTGAATTGGTGGTGTTTTTTAAATAACACTATTTAACAACCTGATCGCAGAGTCGGCTGTAAATTAGCCGCCCTTCGGTGCTTATTTGAGCAATGAAGTAAAACTCAGAGGGTCTGGTGTCAGGATAATTCCTTTGCAGTGACTGGACTACTTTCAACACAAAGGACAGAAATAATGAACAAATTACTTGGATTGCTGCTTGGGTTATCTGCCGCCTTTTGGCTAAACGCTGAAACTTTACCTGCAGCTCAGGCTGAATACAGTGCCGACCGTATCATTTCAGGCGAGATGGGAGAGATGCGGCAAAAAGTCTTTCACTCTTTTGGCAAAGAGCGGGTAGAGATGCAAATGGAGGGTATGCAAACTGTGATGATTTCCAGGCCTGATTTAGGCAAGTTCTGGAATCTGATGCCTATGCTTGGCATGTATATGGAAATTGATTCAGCTAAGGCAGGTCAAATGTCAGGCCAGATGCCGGATGATATGACCATCGAAAAAATGGGGCCCGATCAGGTCAACGGTATAGCAACAACTAAATACAAAATGTTGATGAAAGATAAGTCTGCGGGTGGTTTTATCTGGCTGACGGCTGAGCATATTCCGTTACAAATGGACTTTATCAGCAAAGAAGGTGGTGAGAAAACAAGGGTGAAAATGACGATGAGTAATTTAACGCTGAGCAAGCAGGATGCCGCTTTGTTTGAATTACCGCAGGGCCTGAACCCTATGCCAAATATGAATTCCCTGATGGGCGGCAGAGGCAATTGAGTATGAATTATAAAGTGATGCCTGTCCTGTTGTTACTGCTGAGCCCTTTGGCTTGGGCTGATTGTGTCGCCGATCTGACAGCAGCTGAAGCCAGAGACTATTTTGATAAAGGCCGTAAACTGCAGGACAGAGGTCAGGACGCTGCGGCCTTAAATAGTTATATCGAAGCACAGGGTTATGTCTGCGATCAGGGGGGGAATCCGGTACGACGTCAGGCGTTGGACAGAGCGGCTGTGCTGGGGAAAAAAAATGCGGTTCTGGCTGAGCAGAATAAACATTGGTTTGATGAAAGTATCACTAATTATGGTGCTTTCCAGTGGTATGAAAAGTCGGGGTATTTTGCCAGAGCTGATCATGCTTTAGTGCAGGCACTGAAGCAAAATCCCTCAGATCTTCAGTTATCTGCGTTGGCCCAGGAGCATTTCCGGCATCGTTCTAAAGATTATTTTATGCACAATAACGCAGATCGTATTGCGGCAACTGAGCCTTACCAAATGTCACAGCAGGATTTTGATTTTGTAGCTGCAGTGCCAGTTGAAAATGTCAGGTTAATATTAAAAGCTCAGCCTGATTTGGTACCAAAAGATTATCTGGACGCTTTAGCCGGGCTGGCCGTGGCGCAAGCTCATCTGAAAGCCACTGATCTGGTTGGACAGATGAAGTTGCAGCAACAAGCCAGAGCTTTTGCTGAAAAATGGCAAGATAAAGGTCTGAAAGTATCAGCGGATCAGTTTGAACTGGCCCTGACCTGGACAAGACAAATGCCGGATTACCCTAAAGCCGGGCTTTTAAAGCAGCAGATTGACAGCGTCAGGCTGGAACAAGCGCACTGGTTTAGTCGCGATTATGCCCACAGTTATGAGATCCTGAATCAAGCTCTGACTATTTATTTGCAGGCTGAGCGCGCCGATTTAGTACAAAAGGTCCGTGACCAGGCCTTGGCTGCAGGAGATAAAGCCATGGTTGCTGAGCATTATCAAAGTGCCAGTCAGTTTTATTCCGTAGCGGATCAGAATGACAAAATGGCCTTGGCTGAAGAAAAACTGGCTGAACAAAGGGAGCAATTAAGCCAGCAAATGGCCGCAAACAACCAGCAACAGCTTGAGGCAATGAAAGCTTTGGCCAATGATCCGGAGAAACTAAAGGCGATGCAACAAAATGCATTGAAGCTACAAAAAGAGTTGGAAATGAACCAACAAAAACAAAAACAGAAGTTTGGTGAAGACACCGAAGCCCTGGCTGATGAGTTGGGTATTGATTAACTTTTAAGGCGTCGGAAACAGAGGAGTTGTTTTCGACGCTGCTCTACCGATAGCGTTTTGTACAGCGGCGACTAAACTTCAATCCATCTGTCCGGTCAGGGAATGAATCATGGCGCAACTCAGCCGCTATAGCTGCGTTTTATTATTGTTAATCAGTCCTGCTTTATCCGCTATTGAGACAAGTGCTGTCATTCAGGTGACTCCGGTACTTAAAACCAGTCAAAGTTGGGACGGTACCTTATTAAGTTATCCGCAGGGGCAGGCCGAAATTACTGGCGTCCGTATTGAAATAGCACCAGGAGCCGAAACGGGTTGGCATCTGCATAATTCCCCTTCTTTTGGCGTAGTGTTGCAGGGCCAATTGGAAATAAGGTTAAAAAATGGTAAAAGGAATGTAGTTAAAACAGGTGATGCTTTAGCTGAAGTAGTCAACACTGTTCATAACGGCAAAAATATTGGTCCTGAGCCTGTGCATCTGCTTATTTTTTATGCCGGTGCGGCTGGACAGGCCAACTCAACTGCAGTCAAGGAAGGAAACTAAATGCGACATTACAATGGTTATCTAAGTCTCTTCATTCTGCTCTTTTTATTGGCAGGCTGTGGCAGCGTCAGGACGCTCGCTCCGGACCAGGGCAAAGTGACGATCAGTTATAACGACAAAAAAAGCTATTGTCAGTCCATACCTCGTGTCTATAGCGGGGTCGCGCACAACTTTTGTCTGATGTATGGAGAACCTAGTAAAACCAGTTACACAGCGGCAGCGGACCTGCCTGTCTGGGCCATAGATACTATGCTCTGTGCTGTCACTGACACTCTAGCTCTGCCATACACCATCAGCCGTCAGGTGAAAGACGGATCACTTAAAGTGGTGCGCTAAGTCGCTGCTTTCTCTGCTGCAGATACAAGACTGGCCACAGCAGCACTACCAGCAGCAGCGCGTACAGCATATGTTCTGCTATCGCCAGAGCCAGCAGCAGGCACAATGCTAAACTGACCAGACTTAAGGCTTTATAGCGGCCAGGTAATAATTGATAAGCGGCCGCCATACTCACCAGATAAATCACTACAAAAACCCCATTCACCCAACTGATTAAATCTTCCAGTTGTTGACCACTGTACCAGGTCAACAGCAGGACTGCGGCCATAGCTGCAATAATGGCGCTGAGCGCCCGCTGCGGCATCTGGTGGTGGTTTTTCTGCTGAAAATAAGCTGGAGTGATGCCTTGTTCACTAAAGCTGGCCAAAGAGCGGGCCACACTGGCCGTATAAACATTCACTGTAGCTATGCCACTGCAAAAACCTAAAATGCCTAGTACCAGTTCGCCATAGCCCCCTAACAACTGATTAAAAACGCTGATCATGGCAAGTGTTTCTCCTGTACCCATCACCAACACCAGATAACTGCAGGCCACATAAATGGCACCGACCACCAGACAACCGCGAATCAGAGCAGGTAATAAATCTTTGCTGGCATCGCGGAAGTCATGGGCAAGGTGGGTCATAGCTTCGACTCCTAAGAAGCTCCAAAAGGCGATAGCACAAGCGGCAGCCAAAGCACTGCTGCTAAAAGCCGGCAAAGAAGGTTGCTGTATCTGCTGAGGTTGCAGCAAGCCAAAGGCCAGCAACAACATCAGGACCAGAGCAATAATCAGCAGGGTTAAGCCAAACTGTAAGCGGGCTGACAGCTGTAAGCCACGGTAATTCAGCAGCCACAATAAGCCAAGCAGGCTTAATTCCACCGGTAATCGCCAGTACTGGGCTTCGGGCAACAAAGGCGCAATAAACTCAAAGGTGATCATCAAGGCGGCAGAAGCGCCAAGGGGCACCACCAGTAAAAACATCAGACCAAGCACTCGTCCTGTCAGTTCACCAAAAGCCAGAGCTGCAAAATGAGCTGGTCCCGTCGCATGAGGAAAACGGCTGGCCAGTAAGCCAAAAGTAAAGGCTAGCGGTAACACCGCAAGGGTGAGTAACAACCAGGCCAGCAAAGCCCAGGGGCCCGCTACTTCTACTGTCATTTGCGGCAGAATAAATACGCCTGTGCCAAGTAAAGTGGTGGCCATTAATGCGGCGCCTTGCCAGCGGCCAATTCCTTTGTGTGACATAGTTTTTCTCTTCGATAAGGGCTGGTGATATTCTAATAAGATTCGAAGCGGCAATCTGTGGTTTTATGCCGTGAAAATGCAGCCGTAGTGCGAATAACAGCGGCAGAATGCCGGAGTGCGTATACCCAAGTGACTTCACGATGTAGAATTCAGCGGGAGATAAAAGCGCTTTAGGTAAGGCAGCTGTTGGAAGCTTTAGTGGTTCTAAAGCAACAACAGTTAACGCGGCATAAAGCGCTTTTAGCCCCGCCCGAAGGGAGTCGCTGGGCGATTGCACTGCGGTGTTAGCCTGTCTCACAAGGTA
>NZ_JAIWOI010000320.1 GCF_020217005.1 Rheinheimera sp.
CACATAGGTTTACTATGTTCCCGGGGATTCACTCTTTTGTCGCCTTGCTGCACCACCAATGCCTTTGGATTTTATCCTGCGTCCTTGGCGCCGCAGCGGAGTGACGGACGGGCGACCCTAAAAGTCGCTCTTAGGGGGTGATGCACGGGTTTTGGATTTTAGTCTGTGGATGGGGTCGCAGGGGGCGGGTTTATCCCCGCCCGTCCAACATCAGATAGCTGCCTATCAGATTATTCTGTCACCCACGGCATTTCTGGCAATAAGGCCAGATGTTCAATGTAACGGGGTAAATTAAAGCTCTCGTTGCGTTCGATGACCGCTTCCATTTCCGGCGCTAAAGCACAGGCAATCAGCTCCAACGCGTCTTCTCTGCTGTGACCTGTCATGCATAAACGCATCAGCGTTTCTTTCACTTGTTTCGGATTATTGTCGGCCAGCTGGTTTTCCAGCACTTCAAAAATAATTTCCTGTGCTTCTAAATCTTCTTCGTTCATGGCACTTTCCTCTGACGTTATTTAGGTATTACCCAAAGTAATTGGAGTTGCAGTGAGGCGACAAGTGCGGGAGACCCCAAGAGCATAGTTAACCTATGTGACTGGGGCGAGAGCACGCAGGCAACAAAGCTGCAGCTTCAAGTACGAAGGGAATATGCGCGCAGCATGCCAGAGCAGGCACAAAGCGGCAAGCTGAAGGACTGACTTCTGAAGTTTTTCCACTGGCCCGATGGTGTTCCGCTTTGGCTTTGGCTAAGCTGGGCCACGACTTTTTAAATATAAAAACAAAAACTTATGCAACAAGGAAATTCGTCACACTGGCACAGCAGGCTAAAAGCTCTAGGACCAGGTGTTTTATTGGCTACGGCCGCTATTGGTGGCTCACATATAGTGGCTTCGACTCAGGCCGGGGCTTTGTTCGGCTGGCAACTGGCGGTACTGATTTTGCTGGTGAATGTGCTGAAATACCCCTTTTTCCGCTTTGGCGTCGAGTACAGTCTGCAAAGCGGTGAAACTTTACTGGAAGGTTATCAAAAGCAAGGCCGGGGTTATTTATTAAGTTTTGTCTGGCTGAACTTAATAGCTGCAGTGGTTAATACAGCAGGTGTGTTGTTACTGACTGCCAGTTTGCTGCAGTTTTTTATGCCGATGCAGTTATCCTTGGCAGTACTGTGTTTTATTCTGCTGGCGGTGTGTTTACTGATTTTACTGGCGGGCCAATACAGGCTGCTCGACAGCGTGTCTAAAGCGGTGATGGTGTTGTTGACCGTCACCACAGTGGCTGCCGCCATTATTGCCTTTAACAAAGGCCCGACCGCTGCGCCAGATTTTATTGGCCCTTCACCCTGGCAGTTGATGTATTTAGGTTTTTTGGTGGCTCTGATGGGCTGGATGCCTGCTCCTATTGAAATTTCGGCTATTAACTCCTTATGGCTGAAAGCCAAACAGCAGCATACCCCTGTTAATAAACAGAATGGTTTGTTTGATTTTAACTTGGGCTATTGGAGTACCACAGCACTGGCTCTGGTGTTTTTATCACTGGGGGCTTTGGTGCAGTATGGCTCAAACCAGCCTGTACAGTTAGCGGGTGCAGCCTATACCAGCCAGTTTGTTGCTATGTATGCCAGCACTATAGGCGACTGGTCAAAGCTGTTGGTGGCTTTAGTGGCTTTTCTTTGCATGTTTGGTACTACCCTGACCGTATTGGATGGTTATGCCAGAACCATTAATGAATCTTTTCAACTCTTGGGCTGGCAAAAAACTGAACGAAAACATAGCTATAACTATTGGCTTTTGGCACAGGCGGCTTCTGGTATGGCCGTGATTTTGTTTTTTAAATCTGCGCTTGGGCCTATGCTGACCTTTGCCATGAGCCTGGCTTTTGTAACAACCCCTGTGTTTGCCTGGCTGAATTACCGCCTGATGCGCCGCCAGCAAAAACACCTGATGCAACCCTGGATCCGTTTCTTATCCTGGTTAGGTCTGATTTATTTATTCAGCTTTTCATTATTGTTTATCTGGTGGTATTTGAGTAAATAACAATTTGGAGTAAGGCAAGCTGATGTTCACCTTACTCCATACCTGTTTGCCAAGAGTAATCTTGTTACAAACTTAAAGTCCGCTCACCGCGGGAAATGCCCGACACACCACTTCTGACTGTTTCCAGTATTTGGGTACCGTTTAAAGCCTGAATAAAAGCTTCGAGTTTGTCCGAAGTACCCACCACCTGAATGGTATAGGTATTGGCTGTGATATCAATAATCTGACCACGGAAGATGTCAGCGCAGCGTTTTACTTCTTCGCGTTGCTCTGCTGTGGTTTTGACTTTGACCATCATCAGTTCACGTTCGATATGAGCTGACTCGCTTAAATCGGCCAACTTGACCACTTCAATTAGCTTGTGCAGTTGCTTGGTGATTTGTTCGATGACCTGATCATCACCGCGTGTCACCAGCGTCAGACGTGAGATGGTTGGGTCTTCAGTGGCCGCTACTGTGAGTGAATCAATGTTATAACCGCGCTGGGCAAATAAACCTACAACACGGGCTAAAGCGCCGGACTCGTTTTCCAGCAATACAGATAAAATATGCCGCATCTTAAGTCCGCTCCGTTTTGCTTAAAAACATCTCATTCATAGCACCACCTGGTATTTGCATTGGATAGACATGCTCTGTTGGGTCGACATGAATATCTAAAAACACCAGTTTGTCTTTGAGGGCAAAAGCACGTTCTAAAGCGGGCTCTAACTCTTCGGCTTTGGTGACACGAATCCCTACATGGCCATAAGCTTCAGCCAGCTTTACAAAGTCAGGCAAGGAATCCATATAAGAGCTGGAATAGCGGCTGTCATAGTTCATATCCTGCCACTGCTTCACCATGCCTAAATAACCGTTGTTCAGGTTGATGATTTTTACATTCAGGCCATATTGTTTGCAGGTCGACAGCTCCTGAATATTCATCTGAATAGAACCTTCGCCAGTGACGCACACTACTTCAGCTTCAGGGTAATGCAGTTTGACACCCATAGCGGCTGGTAAACCAAAGCCCATAGTGCCGAGGCCACCCGAGTTGATCCAGCGATTTGGCTTATCAAATTTGTAATATTGAGCAGCAAACATCTGGTGCTGACCTACGTCGGACGTGACATAAGCATCACCTTTGGTATGGCGATGCACAGCTTCAATCACGGCCTGAGGTTTTAAATGCGCCGCGCTTTGCTCATAGCGGCCGCCATGCACTTCACGCCACTGCTGAATTTGTTGCCACCAGTGCCCCAGTGCCTGCTGATCCAACTGACCTTGATTTTTTTCCAGCTGCTGCAGCATTTCCTGCAATACAGGTTTGACTAAGCCAACAATAGGAATATGTGCATTGACGGTTTTGGAGATGCTGGCCGGGTCAATGTCGATGTGAATAATGGTCGCATTCGGACAGAATTTTTTGGTGGCGTTGGTGACACGATCATCAAAGCGTGCGCCCACGGCAAAAATCACATCAGCATTATGCATCACCTGGTTAGCTTCATAACTGCCGTGCATGCCCAACATACCGATAAACTGTGGGTCTGATGCAGGGTAAGCGCCCAAGCCCATTAAGGTATTGGTGACCGGAATATTCAGCTTGCGTGCTAAAGTCGTCAGCTCTTCTGAGGCCTGACCTAAAATTACGCCACCGCCTGAATACAGCACAGGCTTTTTCGCCGCTAACAAAGTAGTCAGGGCTTTTTTAATCTGGCCGGGATGGCCTTTGGCGTTCGGGTTGTATGAGCGCAGCTTGATATCTTTTGGATACTCATAAGGGAACTTCTGACTGGGTATCGTCATATCCTTGGGAATATCTAGTACTACAGGACCAGGCCGGCCGCTTTGCGCTATATAAAAGGCTTTTTTCACTAAATACGGAATATCTTCAGGGCGGCGAACCGACATATTGTGTTTCACAATAGGCCGGGAAATACCCAACATATCGGTTTCCTGAAAGGCATCGTCGCCAATCAAATGGCTCATCACCTGACCACAGATCACTACCATAGGAATAGAATCCATATAAGCAGTGGCTATGCCGGTAACCGCATTAGTAGCACCTGGGCCGGATGTGACGAGCACTACACCAGCTTTGCCGCTTGCTCTTGCGTAGGCGTCCGCCATATGGGTCGCGGCTTGCTCATGGCGGACCAGTACGTGTTTCACCTGATGCTGTTGGAACATCGCATCGTAAATGTGTAACACGGCACCGCCGGGGTAACCATACACATACTCTACGCCTTCGTCAGCTAAGGCGCGGATCAGCATGGCTCCACCAGACAGCAGTTCTGGTTGGGTGTTTTGGCTTGTCATGATAAAGGTCTCATAGTTTGCACGTGCGAACTTTAAGCCCTATTGCGGGCGCAATAAGGCTTAAAGCAAAAATCACCGCTCTGCTTACACAGAACAGCATTAATTTTCTTTTACGTGGACGGACAGAGTAAGGGGTCTGTCAAACAAACTAATCACGCCTGGTTAGTGTTGACTCGTTGGTCGTTTTTTTATTTAGCAGGCTTGATGGCTAATTTAAGGGAAGTGGCTTGGAAAGTCGACTAATTATTAATGAAAGATTTGCACTCACATCGTCCCTGATGTTCGCCTTCGGCAGCATTGGCTTTTAGTTAAGGCGTTATACGGCTGAAACACTAAACTTAAAGCACAAATTCTATCGGTCCTTCTTTTGATTTATAGGTAGTGCAAAAGTAATTTTTCCGTCCTGCATAATTTGCATCACTTGAACAGTAATCTGTTGGCCAACTTTATATTTACGCAAAATATCTACATTGGTTGGTAGCGCACCGCGATGAAGCAACCCACTACGAGCACCGATTCGAAGAAATATGCCGTATTCCTTAATGCCTGTAACACAGGCATTATAAGTGTCTCCAACGACTAGTTTTTCGGTTCCAATATCTGTCTTTAATACGGGGCCTGCGTAACCTAGCTCTAGCCCTTTTGCAGTTGATTTCAGAATTTCGACACAAATATTACTACCGATAGGAAATTCTCTGGTGAGGCTTATCCAGTCTGAACAACTATTTTTGTGAAGTAACCCTTGTTGTCCCTCGATGGCGATAAGCAGACCATAGGACTGTTGATCTATGACATTTCCTTCATAACTTCTACCTATATCCAGTGCGGCATGTTTATCCAATCCAACCAGAATAAAGTCCCTTTCTGGGATCAATTTAAGTGCATAAAAATGGTACACTTTCCCTTTAGTAATTGAACAGCCATCTCGAGTATTTAAATAGGCAGCACGCAGGCCGATCTCTAATTCAATGACATAGCTTTTTTTGCCTTTAGGAGCAGTAACCCGTCCTTTGAGTGGAAGTCCCTCGTCCAGGCTGCGACGAGCCTCTACCCATGCAGGTAATTCTCTGCGCCCATGTAAAATTTTTAACCAATTGGTAACTTCAATTGGTAACCCAGTGGTGATCAGTAGATCTGTGACGAAACTAATCGTTCTGAACCAGTGCGCGTTATTTGGGCAGGCTTCAATACGTTCCGCCAGAATTGCTGCGAATTCAACTGAAGCTTTATGCAGCGGAGCCGCAGCGATGAACTTGGCGGCCAGTAGTGGCCACTCCGGTTTATCTCTTGAGTGGTTCAGCCAAACTGCAGCACGCTCGGTGAAATCCGCTGCGTGGAACTTTTGCTCTAGTAGCTTTTCACAAACAAAACCCCATTCTTCGGCTTCCTCTCGACCTACTAGCCACTCCGCGCCGAGTTGTAATAGCTCGCTGACCGCCAGTACCTCGGGCTGAACATGAATATCACATTGTTTTAGCAAGTCTTGCCAGATAAGAGCCCAGTCGGACCTGTCTTCACGCCCTTTTAACCAATCAACTCCAAGTCGTAACAGTTGGTTTAGCTCCAGCACCTCGGGCTGAACATGAATATCACATTGTTTCAGTAAGTCTTGCCAGACATATGACCACTCGGCCATATCTTCCCGGCCATTCAACCAATGAACGCCGTTGCGCAACAGTTGGCTGAGTTCCGGCCCCTCGATTTGAGCATCATATTGTTTCAACAAGTCTTGCCAGACATATGACCACTCGACCGTGTCTTCTCGGCCTTCCAGCCAATGAACGCCCTGACGCAACAGTTCGCTGAGTTCCAGTTCCCTGGGCTGAGCAGCACATTGTCTCAGCAAGTCTCGCCAGACATATGACCACACAGCGCTGCCTTCACGACCTTTCAACCAATGAACACCCCGACGCAACAGTTGGTTGAAATCCAGCCCATAAAGCAGAGTATCACTATGCTTCATCAAATCTTGCCAGATATACGACCACTCCACATTGTCTTCGCGACCATTTAACCAATCCACGCCAAGGTATAGTAGCTCGTTGAGTGCCAACTCTTTGGGCAGAGCATCATGTTTCTCCAGCAAGGTTCGCCAGACATATGACCACTTGGGTTTGTCTTCCCTACCTCTCAACCAAAGAACGCCAAGGCGTAATATTTCGTTGAGTTCCAGCCCGCCAGGCTGAGCATCATGCTGTTCCAACAGATCTCGCCATACATGTGGCCACCCTGCTATATCTTCACGTTCTTTCAACCAGTCGACGCCAAGATGCAACAGTTTACTGAGCTCCGGTTCTTGAGGCTGAGCTTCATGAGGTTTAAGTAAGGCTCGCCAGACATAATTCCACTCGGAGTCGTTTTCATGTCTGGCCAGCCAGTCTTTAGCTAGGCTGGCTAGCTCGATAGCTTGTGGACTATGGAGATCTGCCAAAGCATAAAGATCTTGCAGTACAAAAGCCCAATCAGGGCCGTCGTTTTCTGCATGTAAACGACGCATCCCCAGAATCAGGGTAGGATCATTATTCCAGTCCGGCTCATCATCCACAGGTAAAAGCTTCTTCCAAACGATGTGCCAGTCAGGGCGTCGTAACCGACGCTGCAGCCAATCCAGTCCAATATTGCTCCAGATATGATGATGATCAGGATCATCTTGTAGGCATCGCTCCCAAACATAAGACCATGTAGGGTGGCTCATCCTTAAAGCATCAGTTAGATGCTCTGAGGCCCAGGTAAGTAGCTCACTATGCTTGGGATAGTGATTAACTAAATGTCCCCAGCATACAGACCAAGCTTTATAGGCCGCGGCTAAGTATGTTAGTGCTTTGGCAAGTAAATCTGGACCGAGGGTTTGACTAATGCTGGGGGCTGCCGTTGACCAGCATGCCCAACTGGTTGCAATATCTGCCTGGCAATCTGCATCAAGCGTCAGTTGTGCGTGCTTTTCGGCCCATGCTTGAGCACACTGCTTCGCGAGAAGAGGGTGGTTTAAGATATTTAGTCGTTCTATAGCAAGCCCTTGTTCGCGCCCAGAGAACAAGCGCAGCAGTTGAGTAACTAAGCCGAAATCGTTTTCGGTTAACGCACGCCGGAAAACGCCAACCAGATCATGGGTATAGGCTATGTCATTTGCAGGCTTGCGCAAGGAAAGGTACAGCTCGTTGGCTAAATGCGGATGTGTGAGGCGAACTATTTGGCCTTCTTCCCCGGCTTCTAGTAGGCTAAAATCGCCTTCACTATTTAGTGTTGCTAGCTTTTCGCGGTCGTTTTCGGTTAGCCAGTTATAGGGTGCACGCAGATAGAGACGGTTCAGCGCTAAGGGGAGATAAAGGGCTTCATCGAGGCCATTGAGGCGAACCCGTTCACCGAAACGTTGGGCAAACGCTTTAAGATCACCGTGCGCCAACTCCACAGCCAGCGAGATAAACAAGCCATTGTCTTCTTGGGTTGCCTGAGAAAATGCAATTCCGCGCTGTACAGTCTGACCCGTGCGCTCTGTGTACCAAGCCTCGATCTCAGCAGCTTCGTGTGTTGCAATGGTTTCGACAGTTTCAAGATGTAAATCAAAACCACGATAAGTGGCAGCCTCTCTGAAGGATTCTGCAAACTCTGTTGGGCCGCAGGTTAGAATCATTGGCCATGCTTTTTGGTCGCATTCATCGATAAATGCGCCTAAGCGGCTTAGATCAAGCCGATTTCGCGCGTTGCGGTCGTAAAGATCGTCGATTGCAATAAAATCTGGTCGCCACTCATTAGGTGCATCTGCAATGGATCGCAGAACAGGCTCAAGTAATTCGGCTTGCCCTTTAAGCCAAAGTACTCGCCAACCTTCTGCAACCAGACGCTCAACTGACTGAAGCAGGAGCACACTCTTACCAACACCGGAGCGACCACTCAGCCAGAAGACTCGAGCTTCACTCTTGAGGTCTCGCTGGCTTAGATCTTTTCGTTCGAGAACCTTGGCATACAAGACATCCAGGCGATGGGCGCGTTGCATGTACTGTTGATCACGTAGCCGGGTCAGCGTGATTTCGCGTCCAACTTCTAGATATGGGCTGGGATGTTGCGACAATCGAAAATCTGTGGCTGTCAGTAGCTGTCCAGGCAATTCGTGTGTCAGTCGGTTTTTTGCAAAATATTCGCATATATCATCGCGAATACGCTGTGCATCCGCAGCCGACGGTGCACGGCTTAAAGCGCGATCTAATGCAAAGCGCAGAAAAGCGTAAGGATCCTTTAGATGCCGCCATACCGCAACGATGGCTCGCCACCATGGATCTGGTTCGATGCGAGGAGATAAAAGACGTCCTTGCTTGAGAAGTTCGTTAATTGTTGAGCGTGCCGGGTGCGTTGAGGGAATGTCGTTCCACTGGATTGTAGAGTTGCCTTGCGAGGCGATAAGATTAAATTTCACCTGAGCACGCAAATCTGAGTAATACGTAGCCAGAAACCGCTCGATAGTCAGAATTTCGGCGGCAGCATCCTTCAATGTGTCTTTTGTCAGAGTGCGTTTAACCTGAATACAAATTAAATTGCCATTCACGTCATGCTTGGCTAAATCAGAAATAGCTTCCAGAAAGACCTTGCCAGCGTCATTCAGACTAGCCTCTTGTCCGGCGAGAGATTCGGCAAACTCAGCTAGGTAAAGGCGCAACTGGTAGTCAAAGCCAGCCAAGGCGTAAATACCACCTAGCGCTCGCCGCTTTTCCCGTAGCTCATAATTCGAGAGGATAGATGTAATATTTTCCATAGAAAGAACAATGAACCTGGATTAGGGATAAGAAAATCTGAACTAAGAGCTCTCTATGTGACCGGATCTTCCGAACAAATGCAGTCTCATATCCACTGATAGTTTATGCACAAGTTAGTGGATGTATTTTGCGATGTCGATGATTTTTTCGCTGTCTCCATCCCTGAATGGGAAAAACTCTGTCAACTGATGAAGCAGCCAAACGTCAGCGCTGTGATTTTTATTAGCATGAGTGAAGTCGTTACGTTCATTATCTTCTTCCAAATGTCCAAACATCATGGTTTTGGCAATACAGAACCACTATAAGTCGCTGTCCGACCCTTTGACGCTCAACGTTTTTATATATCAAACGAAAACACATGTAGGGTAAGGCTCGCTACCAAAGGGTTGGAGTGCTCGCAATTCTACTTCAGATGTTTTTGCGGCAACTGTGGTTGACCTAACACTGCAACTATCAGAATAAAGCCATATTCTTTTGTGAAGTACGCTGTATGTTTGCCAATGGGGAAATAGAATCCGTTTGGGTAGATGTCGTGGCAAGGTCTGCCTAAATCCGGGTTATCGGCTAACATTTGCAAGCCAGATATCAGGCTTGCTTTGTACTTTTGCCACTGCGACTCAGAAAAGTTTTGAATCGTGTAGTGTCTGATTTGTTGTAAATGAGTCTGAGCCAGGCTGCTTAATTTGTATCTTTTCTTTTGCATTTCAGTGGTTACAGAGCGCTAAGAAACTCTTCGCCGTCAACAACATTACCCTTTGCTAAGTCTTCTTTCGCAGATTTGAAGCAATGTTTAAGGTAATCCGCTTTCATCACCTCTAGCGCCTGGTAGTCATGCATAGACATCACGACAACAGCATCTTTATTGTTTTTGCTGATTTTGATCGGTTCGCGCTGAGCGTTTAGAAGTAGCTCACCGAAATTT
>NZ_JAIWOI010000321.1 GCF_020217005.1 Rheinheimera sp.
CGTTTGGCGTCATTTGCTGTTAATGTTTGCATCAATAAGCTCCAGCTCTGGAATTACACTAGCAGTATAGTTTATTGAGTGAAATGGTTGAAGTGATTAAATCGTGCGATTTGTCTGAAATGCAAACGAACTTATTCTGGTATCAAGCCCCCAATACCCACAACCCGACTTGCAAATCTAATGCCCCGGCCACATAGTGCTTGAAAGCATTTGCATAAAACCGGAGCTGTCCGGTTCGAATAAAAATAGGTGAGTTGTGTCAGCCAATATCAAGCCCGTTTCCATTGAAAATGTCCGTGAACTGTTAGAGCAGTCTTTTACCCAGCCGGTAATGTTTTATTTTTATTCTGAGCGTAGTCCGGCCTGCTTAAATTTAGGCCCGGTGCTGCAGCGTATAGCGCAAAGTTATCCTGATGCGCTGACATTAGCCGTTGTGGATTGTGATCAGGAACAGCAACTGGCGGCCCATTTTGGTGTGCGTTCAGTGCCTACAGTGCTGTTTATTAAGGAAGGTCAGCCAGTGGATGGTTTTGCCGGCGAAGAACCAGAACAGGCTATTTTGCAGCGTTTAAGTGCGTTCTTACCTAAGCCTGAAGATATGCTGTTACAGCAGGCTATGCCCTTACTGGAACAACAAAACTGGACTGAAGCATACCCATTGCTCAAACAAGCCAATGAACTGGCTGTTGAACGAGTGGATATTCGCTTGCATCTGGCTTTAGTACAGGTAGAACTCGGTCAACTGGAAGCGGCAGAAAAAGCGCTGGCCACCGTATTAATGGCTGATCAGGATGCTTTGTACCAGAGTGTCAAAGCGCGTTTGGAGTTAGCTCAGCAAGCGGCCGACAGCCCTGAAATCAAAGCGCTTGAGCAAGCATTAGCTGCAGAGCCAACGAATAAAGAGCTGCAGCAGCAACTGGCCGTGCAGTACCATCAGGTGCAGCGTTCCGCTGAAGCTTTGGCATTGCTCTATGAAATATTGAAGCAGGATCTGAACTTTGGTGAAGCGAAAAAGCTCTATCTGGATATTCTGGCCACTTTGCCTAAAGGTGAGCCTTTAGCGTCCAGTTACAGACGCAAACTCTATAGCTTGTTGTATTAACGTCTGATTTGAAAGGACTCCCTATGCTGCAAAAAACATGGACCAGCTTGTTGTTGCTGGTTCTGTGCTGTTGCTCAGCCCCTGGTTACAGTGCTGCTGTTGCTGAAAAAGTTTTTGCCGATTATGCCGATGCATTACTGCAAATTAAAGTGCTGGAGCATGCCTCAGGTGCTAAATCAGCTATAGGCAGCGGTTTCTTACTGGCAGACCCTGCGCTTGTCGTGACTAACTACCATGTCGTTTCGGAAGCTGTGTTATTCCCGCAAAAATATCAGCTGGAGTTTCTGGCGCAGAACCAGCAAAAAGGCAAACTCGAGATAGTGGCTGTGGATGTGGTGAATGATTTAGCTTTGCTAAAAGCAGACTATAAAGCGGCGAAGAGTTTTCAGTTACAGCAGCAGACGCCGGTCCAGGGCGCTGCTGTCTATTCTCTGGGGAATCCACATGATCTGGGATTAATAGTGGTACCTGGCACCTATAATGGCATACAGAAACACAGTTTTTATCCCCGCGTCCATTTTACCGGTGCTATTAACAGCGGCATGAGTGGTGGCCCTGCAGTGAATGAAGTTGGTGAAGTGATAGGGGTCAACGTGGCCTCAGCGGGCAACGATTTGGGGTTTTTAGTCCCGGCTGCAGCCTTGCAAAAGTTGCTGGCTAAAGCGCCCGTGGCGGATTTAAAGCAGGATATTCAGCAGCAGTTGATCGGCAATCAGCAAGCCATGTTTCAGCAAATTCTGCAGGCGGACTGGCAACTGAAGAACTTTGGGCCAGCCAGGGTACCTGATGAGATAGTGCCTTTTATCCGGTGTTGGGGTACTTCTAATGTGGAAAAAGACAAAGACGATATCAAAAGAGTGAACGCCTTTTGTAACCAGCCGGAAGAAATCTTTTTATCCTCCGAGTTCAGTACCGGGCGCATTGAAATGCAGTTTGAATGGATCCAGGCCAAAGAGCTACACCCATTGCAGTTTTTCCGCCGCTACCAGCAAAGCATTGACCAAATGAACGCGGACAACAGAGCTGGTGAAGACGATGTCACAGCTTATTCGTGCCAAAATCAACTGATAAGGCCGGCCGAAGGTCAGCATGCAAAAGCCATATTCTGCCTGCGGGCTTATCGTAATTATCCGCAGCTTTTTGATGTGGCCTACATTTCAGCTTCTTTAGACCATCAGCAGCAAGGTGTTATCAGTCACTTTACTTTGGCTGGCGTCGATCAAAAAATGGCGCTGGAGTTCAGCCACAAGTTTATTGGAGCTGTGGTATGGCAGTAATAGTAGAAGTGCTGAACAAGCAGCAAAAAGTCACGGAACGACACAAGTTCGCGCAGCCTCTGGTTACCTTAGGTCGTGCCTTTGATAACGATGTGATTTTATTTAATAAACACGTGTGCCCTTACCATGCAAAACTGACGCAGGACGACGAAGGTCAGTGGTGGCTGGAAGACTTAAGTTCTGTGAACGGTAGTTTTGTCGCCGGTCGCAAGACTGTGGTCGCAAAAGAACAGTTGCGATCCGGTGAACTGTGCTGGCTCGGGGAGCAAGCGCTGAGGCTGTACGACGACGCTCATCCTGTGGCAGCCACTTTGCCTTTTAGCGTGGTGGGACAAAAATTACAGGCGATGGGACATTGGTTTTTTATTCTGTTGTTTGCCCTGGTGATAGCTGCAGATCAAATAGTGGAAATCTGGCTGACCTTGCCTAAACAAGTAGAGCATTTATGGCCTTTACGGCTGACCGATATCCCCAAAAACTTGCTGATGTTTTGTATCTGGCCGGCAGTGCTCGCACTCTGGAGCAGATTTAACCAGCAGGAAAGTCATTTTTTACCTCAGCTGAGTTTAACTTATGCGGCGCTGGCCAGCAGTGCAGTCTGGGGGGCATTCTGTTATTGGCTGGGTTTTAATCTGGATGGTTCTGGTTTAGCCCAGGTGATTGAGGTGGTGGGGTACACTTTGATATTAGCTGCTTTGTTTAGTGGCAACTTATGGTTGGCAACCCACTGGCCACTGCGAGCTCAGGCCTCTGTTGCTTTTGCTGTGGCTTTACTTGTCAATTCCGGGCAGTGGGCCGGACTAGTCATGCCTCCATCACCTTTTGACCGCAGCTTGCAGTACGACTCAAGAATGTTGCCTTTGTCTTTTTATCTGGGAAAGGGGAAAGACATGCAGCAGTATGAGCAGGATTTACAGCAGTTGTTTGAGCAGGTGGAACTGCAGCGGATAGATACAGATAAGGAGTAGATAACCTGTACCCGGGATGTGCGCTGCTGCACGAGCATCTGTTCGTACCTCTGAGCCTTGCTTTATCCAACCACAGACCAGGGCGCACAACAAAGCGCCTTGATATGCGCATTCAGCGGGCAAAGACCTAAGCTACTGCAATAGACTGGTTTATCTGTTTGATTTATTGGTTAAATAGAGAATGCCTTGGACTTATTATCCCGGCTTTAGATTAAATAAAGAGTCAGAGCTTTAGCTCTGACTCTTGCTGTTACTGTAACTTTTGCCAGATTTCACGGATTTGGTCGGACAAGGTCATAGGGTCAAAAGGCTTCACCACTACATCTGCTGCTCCCAAATCTTTGTAGGATTCAATTTCGTTGGCTTGCACTTTGGCTGTCATAAAAACCACTGGGATCTGGCTTAAATCAAAATCTGCCTGCATTTTTCTTAAGGTACTGGGTCCATCCATACCTGGCATCATTACATCTAACAGGATCAGCTGAGGTGCGAAGCTATGAAAGACCTTTAATGCCTCTTCTCCACCACTGCAGGTTTCCACAATAAAACCCCCTACCACTTCCAGCGCAACTTTCGCTACAGCCTGAATCGAAGGATCGTCTTCCACGTGCATAATGCGCTTGAGTTCTGTCACCTGAATATCTCTTTATCGGCTCATACTAATGTAGCTGAGTGTGCATTATTTTTAGCTGTGTTGCCAGTTGAAGTCTGGTGCTACAGCATAAAATACTGCTCACAACCGCAAGCCGCTTTGATGGCTTCTGGTGTTATGATAGCAATACTTTAAATGGTTACAGATATGTTATCCGCTTATGCCTCAGCTTTTGTCTGAACAGTTTTTGCAGTTGGATTTGGTGCTGACTCAGTATCAGCAGTTCTGGCGCTTCAGTCCTTTTCATTACACTGTGTTGCCTTGGGCTGAAACTAAAATAGGTCAGTATTTAACTTCGCTTACGTTAGCGGAAATAGCGCGACTGGATCAGGATGAAGTACATAGGCGCCGTTGTTTTTCTGAGTTTTTCCCGGAACTGAGCCAATTTAGCCCTTTTGAGTCAGCCGCTGGCAGCAGGAATACAGCAAAGACTACCGAACTACCATTTTGGTTTAGTCGCGATATCAAGGGGCGTAAACTGGAGCAAATTCAGGCCTTTGCGACAGAGATGCAACAAAGTCATTTACCATTACTGGAGTGGTGTGCCGGTAAGGGGCATTTAGGACGTTGGCTCTGTTTTGGCCATGAACGTGAGGTAACTAGTCTGGAGTGGCAACAAGCTCTTTGTGAAGATGGTGAACTACAGGCGAAAAACCTTAGACTAAAGCAAGGCTTTATTCAGGCTGATGTGCTTGCTGACGATACGGCAAAACACCTGAAGACGACGCAACAGGTGGTGGCTTTACATGCTTGTGGTGATTTGCATCTGCGTTTGTTACAACTTGCCAGTCAAAAGGGCACAAAACAGCTGGATATAGTGCCTTGTTGTTACCATTTAATAGCGTCAGCACAGTATCAGGCATTGTCTGATTTGGCACAGCAAAGCAAATTAGGGCAACTGAGCAGGGATGAACTGAAACTGGCGGTACAGGCTCAGGTGACTGCAGGAGAGCGGGTCGCGCGGTTACGTCATACTGAAGTGTTGTGGCGCCTGGCTTATCAGGAGCTGTATCAGACTGCGCAAGGGGTCAAAGACTACCGGCCTTTATCTTCTGTGCCTAAACATTGGTTTAGTGGTGAATTTAGTGCTTTTGCACACTGGGCTGCGGCGCAGCACCAATGGCAAATTCCGTTGGACACCGATTGGAATTCTTACCTTCAACTTGGCCAGCAACGGCACCTATTAGTACAAAAAATGCAGTTGGTTCGGTCCTTATTCCGGCCTTTTCTGGAGCAGTGGTTGGTGCTGGACAGAGCCTTGTTTTTAGAGCAACAGGGCTACCAGGTGCAGGTCAAACAATTCTGCGACTATCAACTCACCCCACGCAATCTGATGATTAGCGCGAATAAAAACTAAGGCTCCTGCTGTCGGCCACCTATCCGCTGGAAAGTACTTAAGGTAAAAAGCGGTAGTGTTGCAAACAAAGTTTCAAAAATCTCGGCCTGAATTTGTTCGTAGTTGGCCCAGACTTTATCAGCACTGAAGCAATAAATTTCCAGCGGTAAACCTACTTCGTTGGATTCCAGCTGACGCACCATTAGTGTCATGTCCTGATTAATCTTTGGGTTTTGCTGTAATAGCCACTGGGTGTAGTGGCGAAACAGCTTCAGGTTGGTTAGGTGAGGTTGTTGTAATAAGTCTTTCGCCTGCTGCGTAGCAAAAAATGGTTCTAGCACCTGTTGTTGCAGCAGTTGCTGTATTTCCGCTTCGTCCAGAAAACCTATGCTGTGAATATCAATTTTGATGGCCCTTTTAATACGACGCCCACCGGATTGTTGCATGCCCCGCCAGTTTTTAAACGAGTCGGAAATCAAAGCATAAGTCGGAATAGTAGTAATGGTATTGTCCCAGTTCTGCACTTTGACCGTCGTTAGTGCCACTTCAATCACAGCACCGTCAGCACCGTATTTTGGCATTTCAATCCAGTCGCCTCTGTTCACCATATTGTTGGTGGCCAGCTGAATACTAGCGACTAAGCCTAAAATAGTGTCTTTAAACACCAGTAATAATACCGCTGTCAAAGCCCCCAGGCCACTGAGCAAATACACCGGCGATTTACCCAGCAAAGTACTAAGGACCAAGATAGCAACGACAATAAAGTCGAGTAATTTCAGAACCTGCGCTAGTCCCAGATAGGGGACATTGCTTTGCCTGTCTACAGCACTATAGATGGCTGCAGCAAAATTAATCAATGCAGCAAAAGCCATACCTGCAAAACAATACAGATAGATCCACAGCCCTAAATGTACTGCAGATCTGAAATCTGGCCAATGTTGGAAAAATTGTTCAGCTGAGCTGATCAGCACCACAGCGGGCACTAAATGCGCCAGATGGCTTGCCAGTTGTAGTCGCTGCTTTTCAGTTTGATGTTGTAAGTCGCCGTCAACTTTATCCAGCAAGTGGGCTACGGCGGGTAACAAATAACGCCGGGCCAGCACAAAAAGCAAGCTTAATAGCAACAAGGCCAGCAGTAGTCTGATGGCCAGCATCGACAGATGTTCCGGCACTAAGTTCAGACCAAGGTAACTGGCTAAGTACTGTAAATACAGATCTAACACAAGACATTTTCCGACTTTGATGATTCTGGAGAATGGTAAGCCGCTATGGCTTGATCTTTTTTAAGCCAGCGCTGATTGAGCCAATTCTGAAAGCTGATTCTGAAGTTTTCATCGTTAAAATAGTCACCTATGATCTGATGATCCACAGGCAGTATTTCAACCTGCACTACCACACGTTTTAAACGGCCACAGAGCATGTCTAAAGCAACATGACCGGGATTGTCGGGGTAAAGTATAGTGACATCCAGTACGGCATGAAATTGTTGGCCCATACTGGCCAACGTAAAAGCTATGCCACCGGCTTTGGGTGGCAATAAATGCCGGAACGGACTGCGCTTTTGTTTGTGCTTGTGTTCGGTGAAGCGGGTCCCTTCGACAAAATTAATAATGGTTGTTGGGGTATCTTTAAACTTCTCGCAGGAAATACGTGTAGTTTCAATGTCTTTGCCTTTTAATGCCGGATTTTTTGCAATCTGTGCCTGGCTATAACGTTTCATAAAAGGCATATCCAAAGCCCAGGAGCCTGAACCAATAAAAGGTACCCATTTCAGCTCTTCTTTCAGAAAAAACTTGGGTTCAGGGATTCGATTAAGCGCAAACTGACTCAATACCGGAATATCCAGCCAGCTTTTATGATTCGAAATCAATAAATACCAGCTGTCTTTTTTCAGTTCAGTCACGCCGCTGACCTGCCATTCCACCTGATTAAACAGTTCCATCAGGACTTTGTTGTAAGCTGACCAGCCGCGATAAGCCCAATGAGCAGGTTTGGACCAGAACGCTCTGGTTTTTGCGCTGGGGGACAATAACTTGGCTATTCCAATCAGAGTGACGATGCTGCCCCACAAGGCCAGATTGCAGCTAAATAGCAAAAAGGCGAAAGGGGCCTTTATGATCACAGGTAACCAGTACAACATCAGCTCCGTTCTCCCTGCTTCAGATCGGTCAGTAACTGATCCTTATCTAACCACAATTGATTGACCCAAGCCTGAAATTTCTGTCTAAACGCCGGATCTTCGTAGTCTCCAATCAGTGCAGGATCTATAGGTAATACCCGCACCCGCACTTTAATGTCGTGCACCTTACCGGAAATATAATCCCAGAAGGTTGGGATGCGCTTTGGATAACAAATGGTCACATCCAGCAGCTTATGTAAATGTTCGCCCATGGCATTGAGCACAAAAGAAATACCGCCTGCTTTAGGTTTAAGTAAATGGGTAAAAGGTGATTGTTGTTTGTCATGTTTGTGTTGAGTAAAACGAGTACCTTCAAGGAAATTCATTACAGACACTGGTTTGTAGCGAAACTTCTCACAGGCTTTGCGGGTGGTGGCTATGTCTGTGCCTTTAAGTTCAGGTTTTTCCACCAGCTGCTTAGCGGTTAAACGCTGCATAAAAGGGAAATCCAAGGCCCACCAGCACAGGCCAATTACTGGCACATAAATCAGTTCTTTTTTCAGGAAGAATTTCAAAAACGGCGCTTTGTGATTAAAGACCTTCTGTAAAACCAGAATATCGACCCAGGACTGATGGTTGGCCATCACCAGATACCAGTCTTTTACGCTTAAATTTTCCAGGCCTTTGATATCCCAGCGAATACGGGTGAAAACTCTGCTGGTTAAATTGTTTAGAGTGATCCAACTGGTGGCGCAGAAGTCGAGCAAATAGGTGATCCAGGTTTGCCAGATTTTAATAGGTGGCAATTTCACTATGGCCAGGATCAGAATTGGAGTGGCCCAAAAAATTGTATTGACCACGTACAGCAGAAAAGAAAGCGAGCCACGTATCGGGGCTGGTAAAAAATGCAGCATTGATTCACCACCTAATCATTAATTTAAAAAAGAAAAGCAGGCGGGCCTGCTTTTCTCTCATCCGATCAGTGGCAAGTTTACCTTAATCTTCGAAGTAGGTGTAACCATAAACCCCGGCTTTTAGCTCATCTAAATACGAGGTCTGCATTTCCGGGCTGAAGTCCATCTTGGCTAATTGCTTCTGATAAGAGGCAAGCAGCTTCTTGGCATCAAACTGTACATAACGTAATACGTCAGCCACAGTGTCACCTTTGATGGCGTTGGTCAGGCGATAGCCGCCTTCGTCATCCAGTTCCACATGCACTGAGTCTGTGTCACCAAACAGGTTATGCAGGTCCCCCAGTATTTCCTGGTAAGCACCGACCATAAACATACCCAGCAGGAACTGCGAGTCTTCTTTGTATGAAGGCAGCGGCAAGCTGGATTCGATACCGTTACCGTCGGCATAACTTTTCAGTACACCGTCTGAGTCACAGGTAATGTCCTGAATAATAGCGCGGTGTTCAAGCGATTCATTCATCCGTTCCAGTGGCATCACAGGGAATAACTGGTCAATACCCCAGGCATCCGGCATAGACTGGAACAAAGAGAAGTTCACGAACAGCTTGTCGGCTAATTTCTCATTCAGTTCATCGTGAATATCACGGTGTGAACGTGAAGATAAATCCAGCTTGTTTTTCACTTTGTTGATAGTGGCAAAGTAAATTTGCTCAAGCAAAGACCAGTCTTTGAGCGTCAGCAGGCCGTGCACGTACTGAGCATGGGCATCGGTAAAATAATGTACAGCGTCGTGGTAAGCTTCAACTGCAGTACGAGGTGTGACGTTTTTATAGGAATCCCACAAGGCCCAAATCACAGCTGGTGAGTCTTCGCTTGGTTCTGGCATGTTGACCAGACCTGGCGCACGTTCTACGTCAATCGCATCAGTAATTAATACAGCGTGGTGTGCAGTCATAGCACGGCCAGACTCAGTGATAATGTTCGGGTGCGGTAAGTCGTATTCGTCACAGACTTCTTTTAAGCCGTACACTACGTTACGGGCATATTCCAGCATGGTGTAGTTCATGGAGCAGGCAGAACGTGAGTTCGAACCTTCGTAGTCCACACCTAAACCGCCACCTACGTCAACAGTCGTGATAGGCACACCTAAAGTGCGCAGTTCAGCGTAGTGACGGGCACATTCACGAATGGCGTTGTGAATGTCACGAATGTTCGCAATTTGCGAGCCTATATGGAAATGCACTAACTGCAACAGGTCCAGTTTGCCGGCATCACGCAGAATATCAATGGCTTGCAGCACTTGAGTTGCGGTTAGGCCAAACTTGCCTTTTTCGCCGCCAGTGTTCTGCCATTTGCCTTTACCAACAGAATTCAGCTTGATACGGATACCAATTAAAGGGGCCTGACCTAAGCTGTCGATTTCACGGATTAAGGTTTTTAATTCAGTGATTTTTTCAACCACCACATACACCTGATGGCCCATCATCTGGCCAATGGTGGCCAAACGCAGGAATTCAGAATCTTTATAGCCGTTACAGACGATACGCAGTGGTTTGTCTGTGATGCCTAAAATAGCCATCAGTTCAGGCTTGGAACCTGCTTCTAAACCTACTTTACCGCTGTCATGGCTGA
>NZ_JAIWOI010000322.1 GCF_020217005.1 Rheinheimera sp.
CCAGCTTTTTTACCACAGAAAATTGCTGGTTTACTTTGATTGGGTAAACGGCTGTGTATTCACCTTGGTACTCACGCTCTTGTTTCGCCTGAGCAAAAGAGTTGATTAAGGTGCCAACACGATGCTGCAAAATATCGGTAAAACGTACCAATACGGGCAGGGTTAAGCCTTCCTCTTTAAAACGGGCAGTCAGCTCCGGGAAATTAATACCGGGTTTTTTATGGTCCTGATCCGGATAGGCCACCAGGTCGCCATTTTTGTTTACATCAAAATAGCCTTCACTCCAGACTGCTACGTTATAAATAGATCGCGCTTTTTCGATACCCCAATCTGCCATTGTCGTGCCCTTAAAAAAATGATGCGCTATTTTAAAGCCAATGCTGTGAAAAAAACATGAAAAGTTTGTCTCATCCTGCCCTGGCTGGCAAAATACTTAGCTTAGTTTGTTTATAAGGGGTTTAGTATGTCGGGCGACAACAAATGGTTCACTGAAATTTTTGCAGCCAGTGGCAGTGCTTTTGGTTTGGCCATCACAAAAAAGCTGGATGAGGTACAGTCGCCTTTTCAACATATTGAAATGTTTGAGACCACCCATTTTGGCAATTTGATGGTGATAGACGGCGTGATTATGCTGAGCAGCCGCGACAATTTCCTCTATCACGAAATGTTAAGCCACCCGGTATTATTTACTCACCCTGCGCCAAAGCAGGTGGTGATTATAGGTGGCGGTGACTGCGGTACTTTGCGTGAAGTGTTAAAACACCCGGATATCGAACAAGTCACTCAAATTGATATCGACGAACAAGTCACCCGGATGGCGGAAAAATACTTCCCAGAGCTGTGTGCCTCCAATGACGACCCACGCGCGACTTTAAAATTTGCCGACGGTATTGCCTATATGCGCGATGCAGCGCCAGAGTCTTTGGACGTGGTGATAGTGGATTCAACAGACCCTATAGGCCCGGGCGAAGGGTTGTTTAACCGCGCCTTTTACGAAAGCTGCTTAAAAGCGCTGCGTCCGGGCGGTATTTTAGTGCAACAAAGTGAGTCACCACTCATTCATATGCCTTTACTTAAAGCCATGCGTGATGCCATGTCTGACGCTGGCTTTGCTGATTTACAAAGCTTGTTATTCCCACAAATGGTGTATCCGTCAGGCTGGTGGACTTGTACTTTAGCCCGCAAAGACGCCAAGTTTGACGGCTTCCGCGTTGCAGCTGCGCAAAATCCTGCTTTTGAAACTCAGTACTACAACGCCGAGGTGCATCAGGCCGCCATGGCTTTGCCTAATTTTGTTAAAAAGGCTTTTGCAAACTAGCAGGTGAACCCTGGACCGGAAGCCAGGTAATGCGCCTTGCTTCCGGCGTATCGAGCGAACAGGCTTCTATGTGTCATTGTTTCTCTGCTCTTTCGTTGAGTGCTTGCTGCAAGGCATGGCTAATCTCGGCTGCCATAAACCTGTATTTATTATGCAGCACATGATAAAGATTGGCTTCAAACAGCCTGACATAGTGCAAATCATCAGTAGAGATTCGTTGCAGTTCTTTTTCCGTTGTTGGGTAAATGGCGTAGTTAAAGCGACCTAAACGAACGAAGTCTGGTATTAAAGACAGATCATTCACGGTATAAAACTGACTTTTAATAGTCCCCTTATAAGATTGCAGTAGACCATGTTTGGAGACTGAAGTCGCGATTATGGTTTTTTCTTTGTCTGCCAGCACGGCTGGGGTGCAAATCAGTTCAGGCCGACAGAGTATGGTGTATACACCTACCACGACCGGTGGCTCCACAGTGAACAAATTGTTATAGCCGCCCAGTACTACCTTCATATAACCAACATCGCCATCCACTATGTTTTTATCCACAAGCAATAAGTTTCGATTGGATGGCTGGGCAACAAAATCAGTTTCGATCCCAAGTTTTTTATAGGTATCTCAAATTAAAGGCACCAGAAAATTAACCATGGCAGGGTGGTCAACATAGGTAAAAGTCATTTTTTCCGGACGTGCCTGCTGTTGCGCTGTAGCTGTCAACGTAAAAAACGACATGCATAAAACTACCCAGAGCTGCGCTTTGTATACCATGGAGGCTCCTTCTGCGTCGTTGAGGTGGTGGTTGACCTGAAGCTCCAGATTATTCTGCTTTGTAGTACCCTCTTGGAGCTGAAATCAACGGCAGGTCAGAACAACATAGCACAAGCTACCAAAGCTGTTAGGTTAAGTTGCCCTCTAAGGTTGCAACCAATAGTTCAGTATGTCCTAAGAAGGCTGACGGCTGGCCCACAGCAGAGACACTAGAATCAATACCGAACCTGCGGATAAAGTCCACCAGTTGACGTTTTGTTGCCAAAACACAAAGTTCACCACCAGGCCGGCTGGTATCAGTACGTTGTTCATCACGGCTAGCTGGTTGGCATTGACTTGTCGGGCGCCAGCATTCCATAACCAATAACCTAAACCTGAAGCCACCAGGCCTAACCAGACTAAAATGCCATAATCCAGACTGGAGCTTGGCATTTTAGTCCAATCGGCAAATATGGCTGTGGCCACTAAGCTGATTAGAGTGGCCCCAACAAAAAACCAACCGAAGTTATAACGCTGTGAACCTGTGGAGCCTAAATCCAGCCGACGATAGGCGACCTGACCAAAAGCAAAACAGAAGTTGGCCGCCTGGATCAGTAATAAACCCCACCAAAAATCTGAGCTTAAGTTTTGATATCGAATGACTAAAGCACCCAGAATAGCCAGCAGGGCAGGGCCTAACCAGCGCAGATGCAGCTTTTTATAACGCCAGAAGTAATCCAAAATCGAGATATAAACCGGGGTTAAAATAGTAAAAAGCAGTACTTCGGCCACAGTTAAATACAGAAAGCTGTGATAGAGCAGCAGGTACATCAGCCCCAACTGGATGGCGCCAATAGCAGCCAGAGCCATAGCCTGAGTTTTAGAACTGGTGCTTTTTAATAACCAGGGCAGGAACAAAACTAAGGCCAACAGCATACGGCTGCTGACCGCCAGATAAGGGTCAACCCGGCCAGACAAAAACTCGCCAATCAGGGAAAAACTAAAAGCCCAAATCAGTGTAACTAACCACAATAAACCCATAAAAAACTCCGGCTATGCTGCTACTGCATTCAATGCAGCGGCAGCATAGCCGGAGTTATAAATTTTTAATAGCTCTCTGGCTTTAGCCTAAGCCCCTGATGTTGCAGCGCAGTCAACAAAACTGCGGCTTCAAGGGCGACGGTAATACCCTAAGTTATTGGTGTTGCAGTGAGGCGACCAGTCAACGAATCCCCAGGAACATAGTGAACCTATGTGACTGGGGTGAGGAGGCGCAGTCAACAAAACTGCGGCGACAAGAACGACGGGTATTTTATTGAGTTATGGCTTCGATATGTATCTCAACACGGCGGTTCATCGCTCTGTTGCTTTCAGAATTGTTTGGCACAGCCGGGTAGCTTGGGCCTAAACCCTGAGTTTCAATCCGAATTGGGTTTAAACGCTGCGCCACTAAATAATCTTTGACACTTTCAGCCCGTTTTTTTGACAGCTGCATATTGTAATCATAAGCGCCTGTATCGTCGGTATGACCGCTTATGACCAGCATGGTTTTGTCGTATTCACCCAGTACTTTTGCTACGTCGTTTAGCACCGGATACAGCTGAGGCTGGATAGACGACTGATTCACCGCAAAGGTGATTTGGGATGGAATTTCCAGTCGTAAAATATCACCGTCTCGATGCACTTTGACACCAGTGCCGGATAACTGATCACGTAATGCCATTTCCTGATGATCCATATAACGACCTACAGCGGCACCCGCTAAAGCGCCAATAGCGGCACCGATGGCCAGTCTTTTGTTTTTATGATTGCCTGTCGCTTTGCCCAGCACTGCGCCCACGCCTGCACCTATAGCGGCACCTTTGGCTGTGTTCTGGTTTTCCGGTGCAATGTTCATACTGGCACAACCGGATAAAACTAAAGTGCTACACAAGGCAACTAAACCTAACTGTTTGGCTATCATACGAAATCTCCTGATTTTCTGAGCACTTATTCTAACCCAGTTGAGCTGAATTAGCGCTGAACTAAATACATTGCCCGCAGCTGTGTAGAAGCAGCTTGAGCTTTGGCCTTTTAGGGGGGGGCCATGGAAAGCGGTGCATAAAGCTGTAGCTGATCAAGGTCAGAGCGCTAAAGTCACAGGCGCTTTAAGCATTCTGCTGAAAGCAGGGCGTGGCGATTAGGTGTGCTTTATTAGCTTTAACAGTTCACGTTCAATCGCAAATACATGTTCGTCTTGCTCATTCATATCGCGCAGCGCCTGTGCCAGTTGAAGCAGGTACTCACTATTGGGACCACTTGGACCGCAACTGCGCGCTATATGGGCTGCTATTGCTGAGTCCGTGTCGGGGCCTAAGTAAGCCTCATTGTCTGCGCTGGCCAGATACAAGATTCCTTGCACTTCACCTGCTTCATGCAGCCAGTGTAGCGGGGTAAATATGCGCAAATAACCATTTTTTTCACGATGGTCCAAATGTTCAAAAGTCGCAGGTGTGACTTGATAAGCCATGCCAGCGCAACGAGCTCCGGGGGCTTCAACCAGGGTTAACACCCGTCCAGGCGCATCAGGCGTGCCACGATGATCATGTGAGCCCTGCCAAAAGCGGCGTTCCCAGCCATAAATGCAGGCTGGTTTAGCGGCCACATAGTCAAAGTCAGTTTTATAAATCAGTGAGCCGTAACCAAAGAGCCAGACAGAGTCGAGGTGATCCAAAGGTTGGCGCTGTTGGTTCAGTGAAATAGTGTTGTGCGACATCAGGCTCTGCTTAGGACAATAAATATTGCATTGGTGGTCAGATTTTACCGAACTACCTTTTACTTAGGCTATACGCCATTTACTGTTGTTATGCGTTATTTTGAGGCCAAAACGAGTAGCCAAAGTAATTGCAGCTGCAGCAAGGCGACAAGTGATGGAGACCCCAGGAGCATAGTTGTCTATGTGTTTATGGATTGAGGCGAATACTCGCCAGTAAGCAAAATTAGTCTGCCGAAATAAGTGACTGGGGCGAGAGCGCGCAGTCAACGCCGCTGTGGTTGCAAGTACGAAGGCTATAGACATATATACGTCTAAATAGGTATGCTCGGGTGCTTAAAAAATAACTGGAGATAAATGGGTGTTATGGCTGGGTTAAAGTGGCGACGTCTGGTGCTGAAAGTGGGCAGTGCCCTGATTGCACCGGAAGCAAAAGGTTGCTCCACCCGTTATTTGCTGGCGATCGCTGGGTTTATCAGCGAATGCAGGCAACAAGGGGTTGAAGTGGTATTGGTCTCTTCAGGTAGTGTGGCCGCAGGTCGCGCTGCTATTCCCTTTGCCCATCATCCCTTACCCATTAATGTCAAACAAGCCATGGCGGCTGTAGGTCAAACCCGCATGATGCAAAGCTGGCGTAATTTGCTCGACTTTGACTGCGCGCAAATACTGCTGACGCACGATGATTTGCAGCACCGTAACCGATATCTGAATATCCACAATACGCTGCGTACTTTGCTCGACCACGGTGTGCTGCCCATAGTCAATGAAAACGATACGGTAGCAACAGCTGAGCTGAAAGTTGGGGATAACGACAATCTGGCGGCCCTGGTCGCTACAGTGGTGGATGCCGATGCGTTAATTATTTGCTCAGATGTAGATGGCTTATACACAGCCAATCCGCGTTCAGATAGCAGCGCAGTGCTCATTCCTGAAGTGCATCAAATCAGCCCAGAAATTTATGCCATGGCGGGTGGCAGTCATCATGCTATTGGCACAGGCGGTATGGCCACTAAGTTGCAGGCCGCCAGTAAAGCCACGTCGCAAGGCATAGATACCTTAATTATTAATGGCCAGAAAGCCGATAGCTTCGCTGCTCTGTTGGCTGGTAAAGCCTGTGGCACGCTGTTTCATAAACAGCAAGAGCGTTTAAGTGCAAAGAAACACTGGTTGCTGCACAGTTTAAAAACCCGGGGTGAGCTGCAGCTCGACAGTGGCGCCGTGCAGGCTTTGCTACATAAAGGCGCCTCTTTATTACCCAAAGGCATCAGTGCTGTCAGTGGTGATTTTGATAAAGGCGACGCTATTTGGTTGTGTGATCAGGCTGGCAAACAACTGGCCAAAGGCATTAGCCAATACAGTGTGGCTGAGCTGGGTAAAATTCGTGGCGTGCATAGCCAACAGATTGAAAGCATTCTGGGTTATTGTCCCAGCGAAGTGGTGGTGCACCGCGACGATTTAGCTTTAGTGGAGGGCTGAGCATGACCAATATTAAAGCCATTTGCCAGCAAGCCAAAATCGCTGCTTTGCAACTGGCGCAGTTATCTGAAGCGGATAAAAACCTGCTGTTATTGGCCATGGCGGATCAGTTAGAAGCCGATACGGCTTTGATTCTGGCTGGCAATGCCAAAGATATGGCTGCAGGACGCGAGAAACAGTTAGCAGAGGCTATGTTAGACCGGCTGCTTTTGACTGAAGATCGCATTAAAACCTTAGCCAATGCAGTGCGTTACATTGCAGCTTTACCAGACCCTGTAGGTCAAATCCGCCAGATGGCACCACGACCAAATGGCATTCAGGTGGGTAAAATGCGGATTCCGCTGGGCGTCATCGCCATGATTTACGAAGCCAGGCCTAATGTCACTGCAGATGCTGGGGCTTTGTGTTTAAAGTCCGGCAATGCGGTGATTTTACGCGGTGGTCGTGAGGCGTTAAATTCCAGTTTGGCTATAGCCGCTTCGCTGCACAAAGCTATGGAAAAGCAAGGTATCAATCCTGCCGCTATCAGTGTGATCCCTGACCCGGACCGGGCATTATTGCTGGAATTGCTGCAACAAAAAGATTCGGTTGATTTAGTGATACCACGAGGCGGCGAAGGTTTAATTCATTTTGTCAGCGACAACAGCAAAATTCCTGTGATTCAGCATTACAAAGGTATTTGCCATTTATATGTCGACAAAGCTGCTGATTTGGATAAAGCCATGGCTTTGTTGCTCAATGGCAAAACTCAAAGGCCCGGGGTTTGTAATGCGCTGGAAACGCTACTGGTACATCAAGCGATAGCCCCACAATTTTTAGCTCTGGCTGCGCAGGGATTGGAAGAAAAGCAGGTGGAGGTCTTTGCCTGCGATTTGTCTTTGCCTTATTTCACCCATGCATGCAGAGCGGATGAGGCGCAATTTGATACCGAATATTTACGTTTAGCTATTTCGGTGAAAACAGTGGCTGATTATGACGATGCTGTATCGCATATTCAGCGCCATAGCTCAGGTCATACCGAGGTGATTTGTACTCAGGACATCAGCACAGCCCAGCGCTTTTTAAAGCAAATTAACAGCGCTGTGGTGATGGTGAATGCGTCTTCGCGTTTTAGCGATGGTGGCGAGCTGGGCTTAGGGGCGGAGATTGGTATTTCTACCTCTAAGCTGCACGCCTACGGCCCTATGGGGCTGGAGTCTTTGACCACAGAAAAGTACATAGTTATAGGCGACGGTCAAACCCGCTAAAGTGACTCAAGTTTATCCGGCTTGTGCCGATAACAGAACGATTCTCTGTTTTCGGTGCAAAGCTGATGGTAAAAATGGATTTAAATCAGATGCTCAATCTGAGCATTCAAAACGTAGTGTCTGCGCCAGCTCAAGTCAGCGCTGCTGCAGAAAATAACGCCTCGAATCAGGAAAAAGACAACAGCAAAGCTCAATTGGGTATCCATGTCGATCTGTCTCCATTGGGATTACAAAAATCAAAAAATGCGGAAAGAGATAAAGATATTGACGAAAGTGAATTGCCGGACAACGTCAAACAGGCTCTGAAAGCTATTCGTGATAAGCAAGAGGAGCTGGAGAAGAAACAACAAGAGCTGCAACAACTTATGAGCAACAGTGCCATGCCGGCAGAGGAAAAGCAGGAAAAGCTAAAAGCGCTGCAAGCCGAAATCAGCACCTTAAGTCGTGGTCTGCTGGACTCTAAAAATAACCTGATCAGCTCGATGCAGGATCAGGGCTTAACAGAGCAGCAAATTCAAACCGCCATGGCGCTGATAGACTAATTTATTGTCTCTCAATGCAGTTAAGTTTAAAGACTCGTACAGTGGAGGCTGGATTGATTGTTAACTTGGCGGCGGGTCTTATGGGGCGTCTGACTAATTCCCCACCGCAGTTAGGACAAATACCTGCCAGTCTATGAGTACAAGCCGGACAAAAAGTACATTCAAAAGAGCAGATGTACACCTGATCTGCAGGTGTTAAATCTGTGTCACAACATTCGCAGTTAGGTCTTAGTTCAAGCATAGTCTTGCCCCTTCAGGTCCGCTGTTCCAGCCTTGAAACTTGCCGTCTATTGCATCACGACAACGGGCTAAATGCGGTCGGCTTTCAGGCCATATTCTGGTGGTATCAAGCCTTAATCTGGTTTTTAGCCTGAGGTTAATTCTGCGCCGGCATAGTGCGCTTTTGGTAGTGTCGTATCAAACGCTCCATTTCACCTTGCCTGACCAATTGGTCCACAGCCTGTTGTAACGCCCTGACCGTAGTGGCAGAAACTTTCAGGTTAAGTGCCAAATAGTTGTGACCTATAAAGGAAATATCCATAACAGCTTCTACATCAGCTCTGGTTTTGCCATAGGTAGACATCCAGCTACCTATGACTTGCTCTGAGCCTATAAGTAAATCTATTTTTCCTGCTAAAAATAACGGAATAGCATCAGTTTTGTTGGTAACCAGCAACAGATTTTTACCCAGACTGTACCCTTGTTGCTGCAAGTACTCTTCAAAGATATCGCCGTGAGTAACGGCAATACCAAAAGCTTTAGCTTGCTCCAGATCGGTAGGATTCACTTCAGGCCTGCTTTTGAGTCGATACAAGTAAGTGGTGGAAGAAGCGAGTGGGCCAACCCACTGAAACTGTGGCTCTCTTTTGCTGGTTCTTGCAGTCGAGAATAAACCACTATTTGCAGTGTGCAGGGCTGATTCATAAGCTCTGAGCCAGGGCAACGATTGGAAAGTGCAGTCGAGTTGAGCCTTGACGCATGCTTGTCGCAGCAGGTCAGCATTCACACCTTGTACTTTGTGCTCTTCTGTATAGTTATAAGGGAAAAATTCTTCAGTAAATAGCCGAACGGGCTTAGCTACAGCCGGCAAGATGAAAAGCGCGCAGAACAAACCCAGATAATATTTCATGGGCGATCCAGAAGTGAGCCTGATGCACTGACATTAAAGGCTTCAGGCGGAAAGTCAAGATCAGCTTTTATTGATGCTTCTGATTAGACAGGAAGCGAATACTTTGCTTTGATAACTAAATCAATACTTTACTCTAGGTTATTATGAGAATTGCAGTGATAGGTGGTGGCATTAATGGTTTATCTTCTGCCTGGCAATTAGCATTGGCTGGCCATCAGGTTGTTTTATTTGAACGTGACGAGCTAATGCAAGCCACCAGTAAATCCTCTTCTAAGTTGCTGCATGGTGGTTTGCGTTATCTCGAGCAGGGCGAATTTCGTCTGGTGCACGAGGCTTTACAGGAAAGGCGCTGGTGGTTAAAAAAAGCACCACACTTAACCAAAAGATTACCACTGCTTTATCCCATCTATCAAAAAGGCCAACGACCAGCTTGGCAAATTAAAATAGGCTTGTGGCTTTATGATTTGCTCAGCGGAAAAAAAGGTATAGGCCGGCATCGCTGGTTAACTGCGGAGCAGGCAAAGCGTTGTTCGCCACTACTAAAAACCGATGGTCTGACAGGGGCTTATTTATTTTTTGATGGCCAGATGGACGATAGAAAACTGGGTTTGTGGGTGGCAGAGCAAGCTGTCAAAGCCGGAGTAGAGATCCATCAGCATTGTCCTGTCAGTCAAATCACTGCTACAGGAGGCGTTTACGCCGCCAATAGCTCTGAATGGCAAGTTTTTGATCTGATCGTGAATGTGGCAGGACCATGGAGTAATCAGCTTTTAGAGCAATCCGAATTGCCG